>JAEOSP010000106.1 GCA_016840305.1 Candidatus Hodarchaeota archaeon | reverse complement strand
ACAAAGCTCTGGGCATTATTCTTAATTATACTAGGTGTTCCTGCATGTATCAAACCAAAATAATCGAAATAATCTCCTCCTTTAAGAAGGGTTAATCCTTCAAAAAGCTGTCCTTCAATAACTCCTGGAAGTAAATCCATAACGCAGAGATTCATGACAGGTTTTCCAGGCTTTCCCTCTATAATTTCAGATTTCATTTGCTTACTCATCTTAAAAAAACTTTGAGCTTGTTCATTTAGTATAAATGTTCCCGTCTCCTCCTGTCTATCGTTAATTAAATCGAAGGGATTGGCATCCTCAGGGCAAAACATATTACACGCAGCACATGTAATGCAATCTGCCGTAACTGGAGTTGACTCTCCATCTATCAATTTCTTAAACTCATTTTTAGCCTTTTCCTCAGGATATGCTAAATAAGGACACTTCATTAAACACTCTCCACAAAGAGTACATTTTTCTTTATCAAACATTTTTCTTCCTCCTTCTAGATTTCACATATAGCCTATAAAATTAATGATAATTATAAAATGATTTAAGAGAGGAAGTTTAATAACCTTTATCAGATTTTCAAATTTTAAATTAACCTATTACCTACTTATTATGTCAATAGTTCAGAAGAAGAACTCTTTGTATCAAAATTTGAACAAAATTTAGCAATAATTTGCTTAAGTAACAGGCATATATCACTTTTAATTTCGATAAAGGAATCGTTTTTCTCCCCTGTAGCCTCGTTCATATAGAGTTCGCGATTTATCTCAATCATTATAGATTTTACCCGTTTGTCTTGATAAAGGAATTTTGATGGTACATAACAACCCTCGAATGGGCTATTAATCTCAGTCGTAAGATTAATATCTTCAAAGAAGTTCTGAATAAATTTTATTAAATCTTTGGGGGAATGATAAGGATCTGTTCCAAGACAAATACGTGGTCTCTTGATATCTTGAGATGTTTCATAGGGCAATGGAATTGCAGGAAATGAATGGGCATCAATGATAAGGCATTTATTAAAATTGTGTATTAGTTCTTGTACTTCATTTGCTATAGCTTCATGATAAGGATCATAAATATTTTGTAAGAGTAGATTTCGCTCATTTTCATTAATTTCTCTTAGCTTTCGCCCATCTGAGTCTTTTGTATAAATCACACCCATGCCTTTAGTGGCCATGACTTCCTTCTTGTCATCTCGAAATCTTTCTGGGTCTAACACTAATCTGCTGTAATTGTACAAAACTGTAATCCCTCCTAATTCAGTAACATATGAAAATATTTCGTCTGTATGTCTGTCAGTTATTCTCAATAATTCTTCCTGAAGCTCGTTATCTTTTAATAAGAAAGTGTTTTTTATTTCTGGTGGTATATAAGTAGAACTATGAGGGATGTTAACAAGAAGTGGGATGATAACCTTTTCTTTTCTTATCTTAAATGGTTGAATCATATAATTTAAAAAATTCCTTTATTGATTTAAATATTGACGATCATAATCAGGAAGTATATCCTATCTATCCATTATTTCTGCTATTTCACGTGCTGCGCGTTCACATTCAAGAAAAATAAGCCCAAGCTTTGCCTTATTTGTAGCAGAAACGGCTAATACTGCGGTACCAGCTTCAAAGACTAACAAATATCCATCAATCCCCTTGATATACAACTGCGTGAATTCTCCTAAGTTCATTTCAATGACTGCCCTTTCTGATAAAGAGAGTAAAGTCGCAACCATTGCAGATACTATTGTCTCATTAGATCCTCGCGGGATAAACGAAAGAATAGGAAGTCCTTCTACTGATGAAATGGTTGCAATACTAATACTCGGATTATCTGACAATAATCGTTTTAAAATTTTTTCTAACCTTTTTAGGTAATTATCCTCTTTGGTTATCATATCTATTTTGAATTCTCACTCCATATAAATTTGTTCTATACTTCTTAATTTTTTTAATTGATCAATACTCACAGGTATTTCATTAGTTGGGTAATTATCTTTATATTTCCTTAATAAGTTTCGACAGAACTCTAAAAGGAAATGGATATCGTCTGGAATTCTAATGTATCTATCTTCCGAATCGCTCATTTTTAATTTTGGATTTAAAATCTGTTTTGTATATTAAGTATATACACTTGTATATTAGTTGTATACTTGCATATTTAAATTTTTCTGTTTCAATATTATTAATGCCTTTATCCCCATATATTTATATATGATAATATACAATTAATATACAGGTTAAATTAAAAATAAGATTATGTTCTTATTACTACAAAGATTCGATAGTAAGGATGACTAAACTTAAGGGTGAGAGATAATCGCGGTAAATTCTGAACTGGGATTAAGTAATAAGGATCGTATATTGGATCTTCTTAAAATCAGTTCATTAACCAGCAATGAAATCGCAGATAAACTTGGTTTAGGTCAGCAGGATACTCGTACTTATCTT
>JAEOSP010000105.1 GCA_016840305.1 Candidatus Hodarchaeota archaeon | reverse complement strand
AATTTCATCAATGTTCTTTAGTGCTATGATAAAACCTTCAAGAATATGCATTTTTTCTTTTGCTTTTGTTAAATCAAAATTAGTCCGATTAATTATTATTTCATGCCTATAATCAATATAATTTTGAATTAATTCCTTCAGGGTTAGAATTTTAGGTTCTCCTGCAACTATTGCAAGATTAAGAACACCAAATGTTGTTTGAAGATCAGTATGTCCAAATAGTTGATTTAGAACAATATCCTCGATCGCATCTCTTTTTAAATCGATAACAATTCGCATTCCTTTACGATCACTTTCATCCCTAAGATCAGATATACCCTCAATTTTCTTATTTCTAACTAGTTCAGCAATATTTTTTAAAAGTTTTGATTTATTTACTTGATAAGGTAATTCTGTAATTATAATTTTTTTCTTATCTTTACCTTCTACATGTGAACGTGCTCGAACTCTTAATAACCCTCTACCAGTAGAATAGGCATTTAAAATACCAGTTTTTCCATAAATAATACCTCTAGTGGGGAAATCAGGACCTTTAATCAATTCCATTAACTCCACTGTTGATATATCTGGATTATCAATCATTTTAATTGTTCCATCAACTACCTCTGAAAGATTATGTGGGGCCATGTTTGTAGCCATACCTACTGCTATACCCGATACTCCATTTATTAAAAGATTTGGAAGTACTGCTGGGAGCATTACAGGTTCTTTTAGGGAACCATCGAAATTATCTACCCAATTAACAGTATCTTTTTCAATGTCCTTAAGCATGTATTTGGTGATCTTTGCCATTCTTGATTCAGTGTATCGCATAGCTGCAGCAGAATCACCATCCACTGAACCAAAGTTACCTTGTCCTTCAATCAATGGATAACGTAAAGAGAAATCTTGAGCCATTCTAACCATTGAATCATAAACTGCCTGATCACCATGTGGGTGGTATTTACCAAGAGTTTCTCCAACTACTCTTGCTGATTTCTTATATGGTTTTTCAGATACCATGCCCATATCATTCATTGCATATAGAATTCTTCTATGAACCGGTTTTAATCCATCTCTCACATCTGGCAAAGCACGACTCATTATTACACTCATCGAATAGTCAATAAAAGCACGCTTCATCTCAGATTCAATAGCACGAACATAATTTTTTTTAATATCTTCATCAGTCATTAAGAATCACCTTATATGTCTAGATTAACAACATCTTTAGCATGATTTTCAATAAATTCTTTTCTAGGTTCCACCTTTTCACCCATCAGAATTGTGAATAATTCATCAGCTTCAACAGCATCATCAACTGTGACTTTGACGGTCATTCTGTTCTCTGGATCCATTGTAGTTTCCCAAAGTTGATTTGGATTCATTTCCCCTAATCCCTTGTATCTTTGTAGGTTAATGCCCTTGTCACCAATTTCTTTAATTTTTTCAAGACGCTCTCGTTCTGAAAAAGCATATATTATTTGCTTACCTTTACTGATCTTGAATAGAGGTGGCTGTGCGATATAAAGATAACCTTCTTCAATAAGAGATCTCATATAACGAAAGAAAAAAGTGAGTAAAAGAGTTCTAATATGTTCTCCATCAACATCAGCATCTGTCATTAGAATTATCTTATGATATCTTGCTTTCTCAATATCTAATTCCTCGCCAATTCCTGTACCTATGGCTGTAATTAATGCAAGAATCTCATTGTTTTTAAGAATTTTATCCATCCGAGCTTTTTCTACATTTAAAATCTTACCTCTTAATGGTAATATCGCTTGAAATTCTCTATCTCTTCCCTGTTTAGCTGAACCACCAGCTGAATCACCTTCGACAATATATAGTTCTGTTTTACTTGGATCTCGACCTGAACAATCAGCTAATTTACCAGGCAATGCAGATGATTCTAGGATTCCTTTTCTCCTAGTTAATTCCCTTGCTTTTCTTGCCGCATCACGAGCCCTACTCGCAGTTTTAGCTTTATCTAATATTATTTTAGCTACAAATGGATTTTCTTCAAAATATTCGCCTAATTTTTCATTAGTCAAACTTTCAACAATGCCACGAACATTAGAATTTCCGAGTTTTGTTTTAGTTTGACCTTCAAATTGCGGTTCAAGTACTTTACATGAAATAACAGTTGTTATTCCTTCTCTGCAATCTTCTCCGCTTAAACTAAAATCTTCACTGTCAAATAAGTTATTTTTTTTACCATAGTCATTTAGAACCCTAGTCAAAGCTCCTTTAAAACCTGATAGATGAGTACCACCTTCATGTGTATTTATATTATT
>JAEOSP010000012.1 GCA_016840305.1 Candidatus Hodarchaeota archaeon | reverse complement strand
GAGCGGTCAACCTTTGAAGGATCTTTTCCTGAAAAACATCCACCGCCATGAGATCCCACTCCACCGTACGTATCTACAATAATCTTCCTACCAGTGAGACCAGTATCTCCATGTGGTCCACCAATAACAAATCGACCTGTTTCATTTACAAAAAATTCCGTTTTATCCGTTAAATAATTGGAAGGAATCACAGGATGAATGATTTCTTCAATTATCTCCCTTTTGATTTCGGAATGAGTTATATCTTCCGAATGTTGAGCAGCAATAACAACTGTTGATACATTAGATGGTTTTCCGTCTTTGTATTCAATTGTAACTTGAGATTTGCCATCAGGACGAAGCCAAGCTATTTTTCCTTCTTTTCGAACCTTAGCCAGCTGCATTGTTAATTTATGAGCTAGAGTTATTGGTAATGGCATTAAAGAATCAGTTTCATTACTTGCGTAACCAAACATTAATCCTTGATCTCCTGCTCCCTGTTCCTCAGGACTAGATTTCTGTACACCTTGTGCTATATCAGGGCTTTGCTCATGTATGGTATTAAGAACAGCTACGCTCTTATAGTCAAAACCCATATTCGAATTGGTATATCCAATATCCTTAATTTTCTGGCGTACAACCTTTTGAATGTCACAATAGGTAGTGGTTGTGATTTCACCACCAACAAGAGCCATACCCGTAGTTAGATATGTTTCACAAGCCACATGGGCTTCAGGATCCTTCATCAAAATAGCATCAAGAATACTATCCGATATAGCATCAGCCATTTTATCAGGATGGCCTTCCGTTACCGACTCAGAAGTAAATAGATGTCGTGCATGAACCATTTTTATTTCCCTTCAAAAGAGTCTTATATTTACTCTAAATTTTCAAACTTTTCTAGATCTAGGTGATTCACAACATTGAAGAGAATTTCTTTTAAAAATAATGTTACGATTTTCATTTTAGTTGAACATAACAGAGATCTTCACTAGGCAATTATACTAGTGAGAGAAGATTAATGTTAAGAAAACACAACTCTAGCATAAATTTAGTCTTATTTCTTGATATGAGATCTGCATGTGCATATTTTTTCAGGAGGAAGGCCTGCAATGATATCCTTGAGAATTGTCTTTAGTTCATTTGCACGTTGGTTGAATAAATCAATAACCTCCTGGTGGTTCACTTCTTGTTGCAAACCTGCTGCCATATTTGTCACTAGTGCAATTGAATTATAACAAATCCCAAGTTCACGGCACAATATCGCTTCAGAAGAGTTCGTCATTCCCACTACATCTCCTCCCATTGCTTGTACTGCTTTAATCTCAGCAGGAGTTTCAAAACGGGGGCCTGCTGAACAAAAGTAGGTCCCAGTTAGCTTTGAGTGACTAATCTTGGATAGGACGGTAGCTACGTGCTTCCTAAGATCTGGACAATATGGAGAAGTCATATCTGTATGGACCACACCGCTCAACTTTTCACCTTTTCCGAAGGTAATTTCGAAATCTCCTTCAAAATACGTTAAGGGTCTAATGAAATCAATAAATTGATCCAGCAGGACATAAGTTCCAGGTTCAATATATGTCTGAACGCTACCAACTGCGCTAGTTGATATTACTCGTGATACTAATTGTTTATGCAAGGCATATATATTAGCTTTAAAATTTATCTTGTGAGGAGGAATAGAATGACCTTTACCATGACGAGGTAAGAAGTATATCAGTTGTCCATTTATGTTCTCAGAATATAAGACCACAGGTTCTGTAGCAAATGGTGTTTGCACTAACACCTCCTCTGGTTTTGGTAAAAAACCATACAAGCCCGAACCACCGATAATACACAATGGATCTTTCATATCTAACACTCTACATTAGAATAATTAGATTTTTTTACTCGCTTTTCTTCTTACTATCATCAAACTTGTAATGGATAGAATCAAAATAAGTAAAGAATATCCTGGTGTATTCGAGGCATAAACAATATCAGAAGGTATTACTAAACCCTTCGATGAAACATCATCTATCAACTCAACGATTGTTTTATTCACCAGCGATGGATTATTCCAGCCATTGCCATAAAAAATATTGTCAGTTAATCCGTATGTGACTACTACTTTACCAAAATATCCACCACTTTCATTAAAACCAGTAAAAACGTCAATAAGCACATATGAATTATTTTTCATAACACTTGGAGTTATATTTAAGTCCACACTAATCACTGGGCCTCCTGTGAAAGCATTATCAAGCTCCAGTGTATTATTTGATTGAAGAGCAGAAAAAACTAAACCATACCCTTGATTGTTCAAATCGGTACCAATATTTTGTACTTCCTCTCTATCAATCCAATCGTTGATATAGTATATCTGAATATCTTTATCTATACTATTACGAAAAATTGCACTCTGGTAGCCTGCTATCAATCGTTTGGATCTAGGATCACCTCTAAATGTACCTACAATTGCTATCTTCGAAGGAAGAGGATTGTATTTTGCTACAGCTAGTGATCCTGCTAAGAAAGCTTCTTCATGATCTTGAAAACTGACTATATACAAATTACTCGGGATTTCATCAGTATTAAAGGCAGGATATTCTCCAGACAGATCGTAGAAAAGAAAGTTATTATTTTCATATTCCCCAAAATCAAGGAAATTTCTTCGTAACTCATAACCAATAATCACAAACAAATCGTAATCATCTTTGTTATTTTCAACAATCTGGCTATGATTAGTAACAGTATTATTGTAAGTGTAGGTGAACTGATAAGGATCGGTGCTTGCTATTGAATAGTTAGAGAGATGAAATACATCATAATCAATGTGAAAAGTGGTATTAATTTCATTAAACCCTTGAAGAATATCATCCACAAACGAAGAATGATAGAATTCTGGAGAATCAATAATTATTGCTATTTTTTGTAATGGAACCTGCACAGAAGCGTTATTGATGCTTATTGGTTGACAGCCAAATAGAATTAGTGAGATAAAAAGAATAATTATTATTTGTTTTTTCATTGTTATACCTCAGTATTATTGAAAGAAATCGATTTTTGAAGGATTTATGACTGAATTTGTCAGACATACTAAAAAATGTTTAGGTTTTCAGAGTCTCGACTGGATGAGCCACACATCCGCTATCTGGAAAAAACAGATTTAAGGATTGAATGAGTTTTCGAGGGACTACTTACTTTTGGAAAGATGACATTATTCCTTGAATTCACTAACTTCAGACAATACTGGCTCTTAAACCTTCTCACCTTTGGCGGATAAATTGTCTAACTTAGTTACGAAACCTCAACAAGTATTTTTTCTGATAGATCTAAGCTTAGATATTGGTGTGTGCTGAAAATCCTTACAGTGACATTTGAAGGGAAGTTTGAAAAAGAAAATCAAGATAGATTTCTTTAGAACTAAAAGTTTTAGCAATTTATACAGTAAAGATAATTCTGAATATAAAATGTATTTGTTTCTGAAAATTCAACCGAACCTGTCCTCAAATTCGGAATATTTCGAATTATTTCGAAATATTTCGAAATATTTTTATTCAATTTCAAATTGACTTAATAATAGTAATTTAAAAATATCAGACATTTAATCAATATTGTTTAACAATGTGAGGATAATGGTTTCAATTTCAAGAATACTAGGGATTTCACTATTAATAATTGGTATACTATCATTTGCAATAATAAACTTTGCTGGAATGGCATTTCCTCCTTTTGGAGGAAGTACCATACCCGAAGTAGATACTGTTCAAATCGGACCGCTTGCTAATGACGAGATTTTCGTCGGAACAGTTCCACAACACCCAATACTTCCATTCTTTACAAATATTAAGATTACTTTTGAATTGCGATCAGATTTCCCCTTTTCTTGTGATGTTGTACTTTTATTTGAGAGCCAAAGTATCCCTATAGCTCAGGAAATTGGTGGCACTAGCCGAAGTTATACAGAACCAGCTGGAATAAACACAAAAACAATTTCAACAATGATTTCTCCTCAAGCTTCATCAGAAGCATTTTCTATAAGCTTGATATTAGATAATACTGGCACCAATGCAATAACTGTTTCATCTAGGCATGTAAATGTTGTATATGGCTTTTTCGGAATGGTAATTCCTGGATTGATATTATTAATAGGAGTTATTCTAACTATTGTAAGCTTCGTTAGGACTAGAAGTGCTGCTCCAAAAGTGAAGAAACGAGCTGCTCCAGGTGGTTGGGAACCAACCTTACAATGGGGTGGTGGCTCAGCTGCTTCAGGGACCAAAACTAAATCTGCTAAGAAAAGGCCTAAAATGGGTATTTCTTCTAGTAAAGAAAAATCAGGAAAGAAGACAAAGATTGTTAAAAAAGCTGTACCCCAAGGAGGAACTCAGGTTAGTTGTAAGTTTTGTGGAAAACCTGTTCCCCCGAACGCATTCTTCTGTCCTCATTGCTATGGTAAACTGAAATAGTAAGTTACATTTCACAATTCTTCTTCTTTCTTTTTACACCAACAAGGAGAAATATTAATCTATTTTTCGCTTACCATAAATCAAGGTTAATTTTTTTCTTGGAGTTGTAACTGATGTCTAAAACTATAGGAATCCTTACAGGAGGAGGAGATTGTCCAGGGTTAAACAGTGTAATCTACGGCGTCCTTTTAAAGGCAGTAGATGCTGGATATAGAGTAATTGGAATTGAAAAGGGGTGGAAAGGATTTTTAGAGCTCCATACATGCGAACTTGATGTTACAACGTTAGATGATTTACATACTATCGGTGGTACACTTATCTATACATCTAGAACAAATCCATATAAAATTGCGAAGGGGATAAATAACCCTGTTGACAGAGAAGCTGCTATTAAAAAAACAGCGGAGGATATGGCTGCTCAATTTGATAAACTTGGCATTGATGCACTAGTAGCAATTGGAGGAGATGATACGCTTGGAGTTGCAGCAGCTATGCATAAATATGCAGGAGCAAATGTTGTAGGGGTCCCAAAAACCATTGATAATGACTTATCAAATACCGATTATACTTTCGGATTTTGGTCAGCTATCCAACTAGCTACAAATGCGATGGATAATATTACAACCACTGCACGGTCACATCAACGAATCTTTGTCGTCCAAATCATGGGTCGAGACGCTGGATGGTTAACCCT
>JAEOSP010000104.1 GCA_016840305.1 Candidatus Hodarchaeota archaeon | reverse complement strand
TGATGACCTCATGTGAATAAAATTGACAATCCTTTTAGCAATTTTAATAACCTCAATAGCTTTAAATGTCCAATATATTGAAACATTGTAAAAAAGAACATTCTTTATTAACCAAAAAAATTCACAATTTAGACGTTGGACGAGTGGTGAGATAAATTTGGAAGATATTAACGATGATATGCGCTCATATCAGGATTACTTTGAGGAACTTTTCGATACACTTTCATTATTGAAAGAGCAAATTGACACTTCTATTGAGGAACCTGATGAACTTTACAAACAACTAGGCACCGTCGAGGATGTGTTAGAAACACTACTTAACTGGATAAAACTCCAGAAAGACGGATTACGCAACTTTGAAACAATTGCAGATTGGGTTAAAAAATTAGCAATAGATTCAACATTGACTAAAGACGATATAAGAAGCCGAATGAGAATAATTATTCTACCACAAGTCGAATCTTTTACTCAAAATCTCACAACAGGCGAAAAAAGTGCCCTAAAGGTACTGGATGCTGTAAGCAAAAACCTAGAGGAATTACCTCAATTTTTGAAAACGTTACAGCAAAAAAATTTCAAACTACTGTCTACTTTAGGATATGAGCCTCAAACTGGAACTTCTCACTTGGACTTAGCGCTGAATAATTTATACCAGGGGCGTTTTCAAGACTTTGAGACTCAACTTGCTCAATTAAGGGATAATATGAATGCAAAAGGAAACGAAGATACCGATTAATACCCATGAAATCGTTATTTTAAAATACATTATTTATCCTTATCAATCAAGTGAACATTTTTGTAATTAGGATTTTATCAACCCATGGTATCCCTTGAATTTAAACTGTGAAAAGAAGGTAAAATATTTTGTCCAGTAATAATCCGAAACTCGAATTTATTCGAAGTATCGCTCAACAATCTAAACGGTTAGAACATGAAATATCCTCTCACACAAAGAGTGTGTTGAAAAATCTACAGGGTCGTCCAAAAACACATTATTCCATCCAAGATGTTGAAGAAATTGTTGATGGTCTAAGATTGAAGATGATCGGGATAAATAAAGATGCACACACTGAATTTTCGAAAAGAGGAATAAAAGATCTAGATAACATAGATTTAGACCAAGCAGATGGAGATTCTACTTTAATATCTAAGGGAGAAATTGATAAACTTAAGAATGAGCTAGATACTCTGAGAGAACAGAATTCGAGCATAAAAAATCTTGAAATGAAAATAAATGATCTCAACATTTTACTTGAGGAGAAAGAGGTTGAAATAGATCAACTACAAAATCAGACCAGCGTCTCTTCAGAAAAGTACGAAGATCATCTTGAAGATTTGAATAAGCTACAAGAACAGTTTGATGAAGTCCAACGCGGAAAATTACAATTTAAAACAGAAAAAGAGAAGCTTGAAGCCGAATATGAAGTGATTGGTAATACTTTGATGACAACAAGGCTGGAAATTGAAGAATTGCAAACTGTCATTGGTACAAAAGACATTGAAATAGAAAATCTCAATTCGGAAATTAAAGTCCTATCCACTCAGTCAAAGGAAAATATTAAACTTAAGGATGAAAAAGAAAAACTTACAGATATGATAGGAAGTATAACAAAGAAATTTGAAGAAGAAATCGAAAATAATAAGAACGAAGCATCAATTAAAATTACAAATCTTGATCAAGAGAAGACATCCTTAAATTCCAAGCTCAGAGAAGCTAATAATAAACTGAAAAAAGCAGAAGAAACAATTTCTCAATTAAAACAGGAAAATGAGGATCTTCTATTGGATTCAGGGGAGACTAGTGAGGAAGCTCTTGCAGTTCGTAAGAAACTGGAAGAGATGGAGGAATTACTTAACAAAAAGGCATCTGAATCAAGCAATTTTGATTTACGAGTAGAACAGGCTGAAAATCAAGCTGCTACCTTATTGAAGGAGAAAATCACACTTCAGGAAAAGCTAGAAAAGTCAGAATATTCTTTAGAAGAAGTAAAAGGGAAGTTATCTCAATTACAGCAGGAAATTGAGGAAAAAGCGGCAAGAGTAAATACTGTACAAACAAGACTCAAAGAATCGAAAGGTTCGGAAGAAAAGATGCGTGTGGAAAGTCGATTACTGGAAACACAAATTGAAGATTTACAGGTTGAGATTAAAAGTAAAGATGAGAGCATTCAAGTTATTGAGGAAGCTCGGAAAAAACTCAGAGAAGAACTTGCAGATTTGAAAATTGAATTTGAAAAACAAAAATCTGCTTTAGTTGATATGGAAACCCAGTATCAAACTAAGGATCGGGAGTTATCAGAACTTCAGAAAGATTTGATGAAAGTTCGTTCACGTCAAGATGATCTTAATAAGGAGGTCGACTCAACCCGCTCTAAAAGTGCTGAAATTGAAAGAGAAAAAGAAAATTATGAAAATGAAATTAAGAGTTTGAACCTTCGTCTCTCTGAATCTATTAAGGAGAATGATCGCTGGAATAAGAAAATTCAAAAGTATGAAAACAAAATTACAAAGAATAATCAAGAAGCAACTGTTCTTAATAAACAAATCTCAAAATTAGAATCCGAATCCTCCCAATTAAAAGAAGCAGTAGAAGTTCTGAAAATTCACCTAGCGAAAAATCCAAAATATGCCATTCTCTTTCTTTTACAAGACATTCAACAAGCTTCCGTTGAGGAACTAGCTAAAACAGTGGCAATCCAACTTGTCTTTGCAGAACGACTACTTAAAGAATTGGAATCAGAGGGTTGGATAGATTTCAATGTAGATAAAGGTATCATAACCCTCAAAAAACCATTTTTAAGTGCAGATTAATAGGTACATTTTCGTTCCACAGTTTTTCTCTGCTCTGAGGTCTAACTATGACTAATACAGAAATAATAGGATTATGTAAGCAGAATCTTGTTGACCTGGAAAATGAAATCGATTTAGTAATACGCGCAATCGAACAAAAAATCAGCATAATTATCAAAGGGGAATCTGGAACAGGTAAGACGGAATTAGCCAAAACGATAGCATCCGCTTTGAATCGACCTTTCTATCGAGTTGATGGAGATGAAAATTTATCCATAACTCAATTAAGAGGATGGTTCGATCCAGCTTTAGCAATCGAATCAGGTTTTGGTAAAAAATCATTCATTCCTGGACCTCTTACTCTTGCTATGGTAAATGGAGGCCTTTTTTTCTTCAATGAGGTGAACCGAGCTCCTAGCGAATCCATTAATGGAGTATTGGCTGCCATGGACACAAATGAGAGATTATTGGAAATTCCTCAATACAAAACTATTTTAGCGCAAGAGGGGTTTTATACGATTTTTACCCTTAATCCATCAGAGTATGTTGGTACAAATCCTTTGCCAGAAGCATTTTTTGACAGATGTATACAAATTAATCTAACGCATAAATCAGGCAAATACGCTGCTGATATTGTTAAATTAAGAACTAAATGTCAAGATCAGAAGCTAATTGAAAAATGTGTAGCATTTACGGAAAAGACACGTATTTCCAATTATTTCGTGCGGGGAGCAAGTATACGAGCAGCAATTCAATTAACTCAATTATTGATGAAGAGCTCTAAGCATCCAGATCAGGTTAAACAAACAATAGCTGCTGTTTATTCAGGCAAAGTAAAACTTCAACCTGACATTAATCGTTCCATCGAAGAGTGTTTATTTGAAATTGCTCATGATATATTTTTCGCAGATTTACCAAAAAAAGTATAAAGCGGGGCAGAGAACCCGCAGAATTACTAATTAAGAGCACTTCCTCTCCGACAGTACACTCATTGAATTTAGTAGAAAATATACTCGAACTTCGATTACAGCAGAAGCTTGACACTTCTAAAACCTTAGAGTTAACATATGATGCCATAGGAAAACGGGATTTACGAGCTATTGAACTTCTTGCTGAAACTTTTCCTCACGTTGTAGCAGACGCGATACAGTCTGAATTTTATGACTCTAATTTTATTATTGAATCAACAGGGCTTGTTTTTCAAATAAAAGACTTTCTTGCTCCATCTCTAGAGAAGTTTTATCTTAAAAGAATAATTCCGAGGTTGATTTCTCAATCAGAAAATATTTTTCATAGCTTCAATCGATCCAAATACCCAATCCGTGTTCCTTATACCCCTGGAAGAGCTTGGAATCCTGAGAAATCGGTTATGAAATACCTTCTATCTGGGGATACTTACTTTAACTATTCTCATGTCGTCTGTGAAGAAAGAAAGGAAAAACAAACTGCTGTTATGCTTTTAATAGATAAGAGTCATTCGGTTCTACAGCATCTACAACTCATTATAATCTCATCAATTCTCTTCAGTCTTGCATTACAAAATAAAAATATGGGTATTATTTGTTTCGATAATCAACCTATAATATTAAAAAGAATTAAGGATAACCAAATTAAAATGTCTAAGATTGTCGAAAAACTGGTTCAAATTCGTTCAGGTGGAAAAACAGACATTTTTCTTGCTTTAAAAGAAGCTCTTACTGAATTTTCACTTGAAATTACTCAAAAGAAAGTGTTAGTAATGATCTCAGATCTTTTAGCCACCTCAGGATATGATTTTCTCCCTTTAATACGCCAATTTGAAGATGTAAGAATTATTGTAACTCCTCGAAAACAAACTCTTCAGCTTACAAAACCTCTCTTAGGACATCTACGAAGAATGAAAAATGTAAATCTCTTTTTTATGCCTCAGAATGAACGATTAATCAACCATATGCTCGAAAGAGTTCTTTATCTATGACGAAATAGGTTTTTCTAAAATTTTGTTAAGAATCGTTTCATAACTTCTTGGATGGAATGTTTTGTAAATTTGAAGAATCCTTGTTCTAAAATTTGGGTGATCGTTATCTTTTTCAGGAGTATGTAGTATTTCGTGTTCAAAAACCATCTTTTGTGGATGAGATAATAGAGTAATAATGAAACTCGCCAATTCATCCGATTCGAGATAATAGCTTTCATCAGAATCAAAACTACGCCAATCAATCGTTTTTTCTTTTAATACAGATGGTTTGTACCCATTATCTTCCTCTGTTAGTGATTCAAAGAATTTTGTTCTTCTCTCCAATAAAGTGGGAACAGCATCCTTTATAACTTGATTTTGATACTCTGAATCAATTTTTAAACCGTAAATTGACGTTAATTGATTGAGTTTTTCCTCTAGAAATATCCGTGGTGCTATTTCTCTAGCAATATCTTCATTAACTTGTGTTCTTGGAAATCGGAGATTTATATCCCTCATAAAATTATTGGATGGTTTTTTTTCACCTGCTAGGCTATTCAACCACTCAATTTCGTAGGATAGTATCTGCATTGTTTCACTTCGTTGACCCAAATGAATCAGAGAGTTAATTAGAATATCAGAACTTGTTATTTGAGCTGAAAAGTAATCAGCTAAGAATTCTGCTTGGCGGTTTGCAGAATACAAAAATCTCATTGTGATTTTTGTTATGATTGCAATGAAAATGTAAATTATTCCCAAGAATAGAGCTCTTTCAATAGCATCACTTAATTGATATGTTTGAAATATCGCATTTTGAATTCCAGTAAGAACCTGAAGATAAATGAAGAAATAAGCGAGATTCAAGAATAACCTTGGAATTGATAAAATAAGCCGAAAGAGACTATCCCCATGTTTTATATGTGCCAATTCATGTGCAACTACTGCTTCAATCTCTTCATCCGTAAGAATTTCTAGTACGTTTGTATTCAAGACAATATAAGGCTTTCTTAAGAAAGGAATAGGTAGTAAATCAAGACTAAAGGCGTTTGGAACTGTTTTTCTATACACAAATATTTTGCTAACCTTGATCTTTGCTCGATCAGCGACCTTCGTCACTAAAGTAATAGTTTTTTCGACTAAATGAGTCTCTTCTGGTGAATGCTTTGGTCCTTTCTTTGGAATTGGGTATATTTGTATCATATTTTTATTAGAAAATACCACATTAACTAAAAATGCAAGGAGAAGTATTTGAAGGCAAGCTGTTAATAGAACTAATATAATGCTGAAACGAAAATCACTCACAGGATTCATTGTTACATAAAAACCAAATAACTTGATAATTGGAAATTGGGAATCACTCGTCGGTATCTGGCTTATTGATATCCAAGAAATGATCACCATCTGTAAGAGGATTAATACGAAGAATATACTAGCATTAATAGCCCTAGAAACTCGTATTCGACGTATTGATACCATTTTCATCACCGTCAGAATCAAATCAAGATTTGACTGTTATTATCATTTTTAATCTCTTAGAGTATTAAAACTGTTTTACCATTACATTATTTCTTCTTCTATAATTCGATGTACGTGCTCTACCAATAACCCGCAATATTTTTCAATCGAGGAACCTTTTTAGCTAGGATTGTTCTAATTTCATCAACAATTATTAACAAGCTCCCAACTAAACTTATGAAAATCCAATCAAATATATCTAAGCCAACTGTATCAAAAATTTGTTGGAAGATCGGAATATATATGATGAATAAATGAAGAACCAATGAACTAGATATTGCTAATATCAAATAGGGGTTTTTTAAGAATTCCTTTCCCAATAATGAATGTTCTTCCTTTCGAATATTCAAAGCCATTATCATTTGAAAGACAATTAACATAGTAAAGGCAACTGTTCTAGGATGAATGATATCAGCTTCAGTAGGTATTACACCAGCATCAAGGATTGGTATAAAATACAAGAAGAAGAGAGCTAAAGTTCCAATTCCTATAACCAATCCTGAATAAATGATGAAGTAGATTGATTTGCGAGTTAATAACTGTTCATCTGGATCTCGTGGCTTACGTGTCATAACATCATCATCTGGAGGATCTACACCTAGCGCCAACGCTGGTAATCCATCAGTCACTAAATTTACCCATAAAATCTGGATTGCCAGTAGAGGGAGGATAGGAAAATTGAAAAGTATGGAAGTGATTATCATTCCAATGAACATAACTGCTATTTCACCCGCATTACATGACAGTAAATATAAAACGAACTTTCGTATGTTATCATAAATGGTTCTACCCTCTAAAATTGCACCAACAATTGTTGAGAAATCATCGTCTGCTAAAACCATATCTGCAGCCTCTTTGGATACATCAGTTCCAGATATTCCCATAGCAACCCCAATATCAGCTCGTTTAAGTGCAGGAGCGTCATTAACTCCATCTCCCGTCATTGCAACAATCTGATTTTGCCCTTTCAGAACGTTAACTAACCGCAATTTATGTGCTGGAGAAACGCGTGCAAAAATATTAGTTGAACGAATTCTCTCAGATAACTCCTCATCGTTCATTTCAGTTAATTCATTTCCCTCTATACTTTTCGCAATTGAATTATCATCAATTAATCCAATTTCAGCTGCAACAGCTACTGCGGTTTTCATATGATCCCCTGTGATCATAATAGGTCGAATTCCAGCCTCTTTACAAGTTTTAATTGCGTCTTTTGTTCCTCTTCTTGGTGGATCAATTATTGCGACACTACCAATATATGTCATTCTAGCTTCTATTTCTTCAGTATCCTCAGAAAATACTTTTAACTCAGCCTCATCAGGAGTTATCTCTTTGGATGCCATTCCAAGCATACGATATCCCTGAGTAGCGAACTTCTGATTTTTTTCCTCCAGATCAAAACGTATTTTTGGCGTTAAAGGTCGAACTTCATTTCCTATTAGATAATCTGTACATAGATTAATTAGAATATCTGGAGCACCTTTCATGAACACAAAAAACTTATTTTTCGAGTTTTTCACTACAACACTCATACGCTTTGATTCAGAATCAAATGGTACCTCATAAAGCCGCTCATAGGAATCTGCGGACAAATTTAACCTTTGCGATACATGTAATAATGCAATCTCTGTTGGATCACCTAAATCCTTTGATCTATCACTACCAGTTTGCCTCTCTGTTATTTGAGCATTATTGCACTCTCTCCCAATCGTTAAGAGATGATTAATTGTATTATTTAGCTCAAGCTTTTTAGAAACAGTATATTCATCATCTGAGGTCACTATGTTCCTCACAGTCATTTTATTCATTGTTAATGTACCAGTTTTATCACTAGCAATTACAGTAATTGAACCAAGTGTTTCCACAGATGGTAATCTTCGAATAATTGCGTTTCTTCTGCTCATTCTCTGTACACCTATTGCTAAAGCTAATGTTACAACTGCAGGTAAACCTTCAGGTACTGCTGCTACTGCAAGTCCAACTGCTACTATAAACATTTCAATTATTTCGCGTCCCAAAAGGATCCCGAATAAGAATATCGTAGTGCAAATCAAAATACTAGCGATTCCGATCCATTTGCCTAAAACAGATAGTCTCTTTTGCAAAGGAGTTTCTTCTTTTTCTTCCTCCATTAAACCTTGAGCAATTTTACCGAATTCAGTTTTCATACCAGTATGTACAGCTATCGCCTGACCACGTCCTCTAGTGATACTAGTCCCACTGAAAACTGAGTTAGTTATCTCAGCTAGGGGGGTTCCACTAATAACGCTATCATTGGCATTTTTTGCTACTGGAAAGGATTCTCCTGTAAGAGTCGATTCATCGACTCTTAACGCCATAGATTGTAATAAACGAGCATCAGCGGGAACTTTGTCCCCTTCTTCTAAATATATTATATCTCCAGGTATCAAATATTTCGCTTCAATACGAACTTTTTGTCCTTCTCTAGATACCGTCGTGAAAGGAGCCGCCATTGATTTTAGTGCTTCAATTGATTTTTCTGCTCTATATTCCTGAATAAAACCAAAAAAAGCATTAAAAAGTACAATTACTGATATAGCTGCAGCATCAATGAAGTATTCCACCTTTTCTTGTTCATCATGAGAAAAAAAACCAATTATGACTGAGATAATTAATGCAGCTAGAAGGATAAATATCAGTGGATCGCGGAACTGTTCAACGAATAACATGAGAGGGGATTTCTTTTTTCCTTTTTCCAATTCATTTAACCCATACTGAATAATACGACGTTCAGCTTCATCACTTGAGAGTCCAATATCTTCATCGACATTTAATTCGTTCATTAACGTACGTCGTTTAATAGAATACCAGTTTTCTACCATATTTATCACAATAAAAGGTTTTCTTCAAAAATAACCTCATAATCACCTATACAAAGATAGAGAAGGGAGATAATTGTCCCACACATACAAGAAGGGTAATACATTTTTCTTCAGAAGAACTGTGGTCTATTTGCGTAAATTTCGCAAGTAAACCACTTCTCTCTTTTATGTTTAATAATATTCTGTTGTCCTACCCATACTAAAAAATAACCCTCCTTAGCATGAAATATTGTTAAAAACACAATATCGAATTTTTCAAGTATTGATCAATGCTTCCATTATATTATGCAAATACTTGGATAAGATCACCGTCTTGAAGCTCACGCTCCAACCCAACTTTTTCCCCGTCAAATTTACCAGAGCCCCAAATGCGAGCAAAACGGAAAAATTTCAACATCTTCTTAGATAAAACTTCAATTGAATCTTGTACAGTACTTCCCTTATCAAGGATTATCGGACGATCTGCGACATCACCAGCATTGTTACGTGTGTAAACTCTGATCTTCCCCAATCTACCAAATAAGGCTTCATCTATTTCATTGAAACCCTCATTTTGAACACTTGAAGTTGGAATAACTTCAAAATCTAACTGTTTTTCTTTTAGATATTCTAGCAAAGCTTCATAATTCGCCTTTGATCCCTCTAAATCCCCTTTTGTTGCCAATATAAGAGCTGGTTGATAACTAATAGTATTGTCCAGTGCATCAAAGAAGCGATCTCTACTCGTTGGTCCATGAAATCTAACTATTACATTCAAATACCCTTTATTTTGAATAATTTCTTCTATTTCATCCTTTCCCTCCCCCTCATAATAGTGGGTGTTAAAAATTTGAATATTACCTGAACCAACCTTCTCTATTGTCACTGGTGGCTTTTCTACATTAATACGAATTTTACCTGCAGAGAGTTCTTTGTTAAGAAGCTCAAATTGCCCAATTGGGTCTTTGGAAAGGTCTATGGTCATTATCAGACAATCTGCATTCCTGATACCAGCCAAAACTAACTTACCCGACATTTCACCCCTCACACTACCTTCCACGATAGCAGGAAGCTCAACAAGTTGTAAACGAGCCCCTCGAGCAGTAGTAGATCCTATTTCAGGCTTCACAGTTGTAAATGGATACGCTCCAACCTTTGCAGCCGATTCAGATTGGGCTAATTGATTCAAAACAGAAGATTTTCCCGAATTGACGGTGCCAATTATCACAATCTGTGCATCTTCTCCTTTGGGGACAAGCCATCGTTCACCTGATCCTTTCTTTGCTTGCCGCATTTTTTCATGTGTGGCCTTCAGACGTTTTAATTTCTGCTTAGCCATACGTAAATGATTTTCAACTCCCTTATGCTTAACTACAACTCCACAAAATCTCTCTAAATGCTCAATCTGCTCCTCAATCGAAGAAGCCTCCAGATATTTCTCCCATTCCATTTGAGCTTCATGATTGAGATTAATAGGCATAAGTTACATTTCCTATCTAGTGTAACTGATAACCATTCAGAAGTTAGAGAGGTAAAAAAACTTTTCGTTGAATGATAATCTTCTACTCTATAAGTAATTACTAAGGAAATCAACTCTGCATCATTGATCTAATAAATCTCTTGTTTTATTGATAATCGCTTCTGAGTGATCTAAGGCCATAAGTTCTTTTCGTGCATTCGCAGCATATTTAAAATGTCTAAGGAAGTCTGCGGATTGTACCCTCAAATTAAATAAGTTAAAATAGCTAGTTCCTCTCATATACTCAATTAATTTATTATATATATCAATAACATTGGGTATAGGTTTTTTCTGAAATATTTGGGGATTTCCACGAGCAGCTCTGCCTATTGCAACTCCAGCAATAGAATTTTGTCTCAATAACTCTTCTGCTTGTTGGTATGATCGAATATCTCCATTAGCGACAATAGGAATGCTTGTTATTTGACTCGCTTCACTCCAATAATCTGATTTAACAGGAATCTGATAATTATCTATTGCTAAACGAGCATGAAAGGTTACGAAAGCGATATTTGTTTTTTCTGCTATCTTTAATACATCAAAAAAGCTCTTTTTTGCATAACCTGCTCTTATTTTCAAGCTAAACGGTAAATTTGACGTTGTGCTACCAACATTAAATAGATTTTTCAGCAAAGTATGATGTTTTCTTTTTAAGAGACCCGCTCCAAGTAGTGCATTAGTTATCTTCGGTTTAGGACAACCTAAATTAAGTTCCACAAAGTCACAAGCTCTCGTTGAGTCGAGAAATTCAATAGTTTTACCTAAATCAGAGGGGTTGTTTGTTAAAAGCTGGACACCATATTTATTCTCCGAATCCGCTCTTTCAATTCTTCTCATCGATTTTAAATCATGATACATAAGACCCCGAGCGAAAGTCATTTCACTTACAGTGATTGCACCAAATTCTGCACAAAGTCTCCGAAATGGAGGAATAGTTATCCCTGCAAGAGGTGATAAAACCATAGGGTTTTTTAAACCGAGTATCGATACTTTAATCTCCTCAAAATCATTTTAGTCTACGATCTATAAATCCACAGTCACCCATAATTATAATCTAAATTCCCCCATGAGGCTTCTGATGAAAACTAAGGCAATTCTTTTTGACTTGGATGGCACTCTGGTGAATACTCTTCGTGTATTCCCACAATTAATTGCTGAAGAATTTATTACTGATCCTAACGCTCTGAAAATTCGTAAATATCTTAATCGTCTTGGTGAAATATACAATGATGGGGATAAGTATTCATGGTTCAAGTATAAACTTTTTTTAACTATTAAAACTGATTTTAACATATCATGGCTCCGATTAGCCTTGGCTTTGATGAAAGTAGTTTGGTTATTTTTCCAATGGGACAACGATAGACACGTATTTCCTGGTGTGCTAAGTACTCTGCAATATCTTAAGGATCAAGGTTTCCTTCTCGGAATAGTCTCAAATGGATCTCCAAGATTGTTAAAGAAAAGATTTGGACCTCATTTAGATCTGTTCGATGTACTAATCGAATCAAAAAGCATTGGAGTATCGAAACCTTCACCAATTCCACTTTATTATGCCTGTTCACGATTAAATATTAAAACAAATGAAGCTATCTTTGTCGGAGATACATTAGTTGACCTTCTCGCTGCAAAAAATGCGGATATGAGGATCATACTCGTCAGAACAGGTGTTTTCGGGGATAATTTTCCTGTTGAATTAGTTGGGTACTTCCCACTAACAATCATATCAACAATTGGAGAAAACCTAATTAACTTTCTTTTTTCCCATATTTCTAACATTGAACCTCGATAAGATCCTGAGAACTACATATTGAGATTACTAATCCATCTTGTATTACTAAGATTTGATGAATATGAGCATATTCGCAGTAGAAACACGGAATTTAGTAAAGCACTACAATAAAGGTAAGGTAAAAGCTGTTAATGGACTCAATCTGACAATAAGAAAAGGAGAGATTTATGCGTTTATAGGGGCTAACGGTAGTGGAAAAACAACCACCATTGATATGTTGTCAGGTGTGCTGATGCCAACTGCTGGGGAGATGATTATTTGGGGGATGAGTCAACCCAAAAATAGAAAGAAAATCGCAAAATATATTGGGATTGCCCCACAAGAATATGCTCTCTATTCTGATCTTACAGTTTGGGAAAATATTATTTTTTTTGGGAAATTATATAGTATTAGTAAAAAAGAGATCAATGCTACAGGAAAAAAATTAATTAGAATTCTTAACTTGGAAGAAAAGAAGAACGTGATTGCAGAACAGCTATCGGGTGGAATGAAAAGGAGATTAAGTATTGCTATCGCATTAATCCACGAACCACCGATATTACTTTTTGATGAAGCAACGGTAGGTGTCGATCCCGTCCTCCGAGCATATTTTTGGAACTACTTTCGAAAATTGAGAGATGCTGGTAAAACAATTCTCATTACTTCACACGTTATGGATGAAGCTGAAAAAGCTGACAGAATTGGGTTAATGAGGGAAGGGGTGCTAATCGAGGAGGGAACACCTTCTGAATTAAAGCAAAAATACGCAGCAAGTACCATCGAAGAAATTTTTATTCGTTTAAGTGGAGATGAGGTAGCTGATGGATGATATAGGCCATAAAAGGTTTTCTTTAGCTAGAAGCATGGCAGTAGCTACAAGAATCCTCAGACAATTCAAGAGGGATCACAGAACTTTTGCCATGATAGTTTTAATGCCAATATTATTCATGTACGTATTTGGAATGACTCTCTCGGGTGATATCAAAAACGTACCTATAATTGTCGAAAATCTTGATGATGGTTATGTTATTCCTTTTACATTTGAAGAGATAAATTTGGGAGAAGCTATCATTAGTGAATTACTACTTGATGATCGAATTGAAGTGAATAATGGATCGTATGAAGATGATCGGGATATGATAGATTCCAGTGATGTAATAGCGTCAATTCTATTTAATAGGAACTTTACTTCTGAAATGATTATAAATGGTAACGCATCTATTAAGATCTATATTGATGGAACGAAACCACAAATTAAAGGAACAGTCTATGCGGCTCTTACAGATGCAATGCAAGTAATATTGGAGGGAAAAGGAGTAAAATTGGATGAAGAGCTTGCTTTTGGAGGTGTTGAATTTTCAGGACTGGATGTGACAATCCCTGGTGTAATGGGTTACGTTCTAACATTTTTGATATTATTACTCTCAGTTTTAACCGTAATAAGAGAAGATATCGGAAAGACGAAATTAAGATTATTCACTACACCACTCACACCCGTAGAACGAATTTTAGGCTACGTTCTTGCTTTATCTTTGTTAGCAATGTTAGAAACTGCTTTGGTTTTGGGGATTGCTATTTTTATTTTCGGAACAGTTGTTCAAGGAAGCTTATCACTACTATTTTTTGCAGGATTAATATACGGTTTAGCAAAC
>JAEOSP010000011.1 GCA_016840305.1 Candidatus Hodarchaeota archaeon | reverse complement strand
TAGTCTCTGGGTCATCAGTAGTATATTTAGCCCGTTTCATTAATATCTCTGGATCTTTGATCAACGAATAGAGCATATACAGGATAATATACACACAGAAAATAATGATAAAAGCCCAACCTTCTAACCAAGTAAAGTCATTCGCAGGAACAAGAATAAGTAGGCCAAAAATAATTAATACAATGGGAACATAAAAAATCATGAGAAGTAATATTTTGATGCGGTCATTCATAGCAAACACAGGAAATCTACTTTAAAGTAATTAAATTCCTATATGCATTTTTACACATAAGGTTTTTGAGGTGAGTTTGGTCGAAAATGTCAAAAAAATGACTGCTCACCATTCATTATTAATCAACTTAAATCTGTAAGTTGAAAATATAATCCTGTATACATGTTTAATACATGTTTAAAAGCTAATACAACAATTTCTTGTATTAAAATAATAAGATAGGAAGTGGTCTCAGATATAAGAACAGAAAAACTCTAATTTTTTCTATAAATCAACACCCATCCTATAGACTGTCTCGCAAGAAGAAGGAATTTTCAGTTTCTCACGTTTCTCATGATAAACACTGGCAAAGAGCAGTAATTAAAGACTTCAAATTATCCACTTGCATAAAATGACCAGAATTAGGGATAATTACTGGAGTTACTCCACATTTTTGTAATTCTGCCGGATCCGGAGTATCTGGTGTGGCCTCATGAGGAAACTTAGGAAAATTCTGCTCTCCATAAAGAAAATATCTTGGAATCGTTGAGTTATAGAATTTCAGATGAAAATTATTAGGAAGGTTGACTAAAGCTTGGGCGCTCAAATAGATCCCTCGTGGATCAGCATCCTTCCAGAGAGAATATTCTAAGACACTAAGCGGATCCCCTTTAATGGTTTTATCACGAAGGTTTTTGATATAACTAGGGAATTGATGCTCAATCCAGTCCTGTTCAGAAAAACTGGTGACCCATTTTGTGCCTACTCCTCCTCCAGGAAATAAATTGCTTTCAGCGATAATTAGACGTGTTACCAACCCGGGGTACAGAGAAGCAACATAAATTCCCACTGTGCCTCCCATGCTATGGCCATAAATTGTACACGAAGCAATATTTTCATGAGTCAAAATCTCTAGGACAACTTTCGCATGGGACTCCATCGTATGGGTAAAATTAGCTGGAGACTCACTCCTACCACAACCGAAGTAATCAATTAAGATGGAACGGTACCCAGATAATAAGGGATGATAAACTAGATCAGCAAAAAGAGGCATAGAGGGAGAATTAAGCCCTGGAAGATAAACAAGAACGTTTTCGCCTTCGCCTAAATCGTAGTAGCTCACTAAAGCATCATATTCTTTTATGTGAAGAGATTTCATAAGGACAGACGTAAGAGAGGTGTGTTAAGAAGTTTTGGTACCCTCTCTAGGAAGTGACTCATTAAGGCTTTTTTTAACTAATAATTTAAAAATACGTGAGAACCGAAAATTTACACACAGCTTTGTTTGAAAAAACGATAAAACAACTTAAGAGGATTATTCTGAGTCAAATGTAAAAAAAGGGGAGAGAGGGAAAGGGCTTAGCCCTTCTTAACCTTCCGTAGATAAAACACACAGATACTAAACATGGACAAAATGAGAAAGATATTTGGAAAGTTTCCCGCTTTAGACGTGGTTGATGTATCCGTGGATGAACTAGGAGAAATGGTAGGAGTTGTTGTCGTTGGAGAACTGGGAGGAGTACTTCCTGGAAAATCAAGAGCATTCTTCGGATCAGTGCCCGAAAGAAATTCAATACCGTCAAGATAACTATCACCATCACTATCATCGTCTAACGGATCAGTACCAATTTTGATTTCAAATGCGTCATTTAGATTGTCACAATCTGTGTCCATCAAGACAATACTTGTTCCATGGGTTAATTCTTCCAGATCAGATAGTCCATCGTAGTCCGTATCACCCATACTGATCCCCAGTTGGTCAATAATCGATATAATCTCCTCAAATTGGGTGGTGCAACTCACATTAAGTGTTTGCAGATAAAGTTCGTTTCCTGAGGCGAGAGCATAAACAGTTTCAAGCAATGTTGCATTTCCATTAGCCCATATGATTAATTGATCTAGTAAGGTGGAGTTACCGTCTAAATATAGTAATAAGGTATCAAAATCCTCTTTCCAGAGGAGAGGGTAATCATTGCAGTCCAGAGGGTTACTACCATAAATGTATTCATATCCATCCATGAAATTGTCACCATCCGTGTCAACTAATATCGGATTGGTACCTATGGCTATTTCTTGCTCATCTATCAGTCCATCATGATCGACATCATATTTACCCAACGGATAGAAGAAATTCTCGTAGATATCGTTATTAACAAGAGTTCCACTGATAGTAAGATTATTGTAGTCTCCATTATCCCAGATCCAGTTACTATGGATTACATTAGTGGTGGACGTATCTAGATAGATACTATAGTTCACATTATTACTTATAATGTTAGTAGTAAGGGTGTTGGAAGAACTACCCATAAGCCAGATCCCACTAAAACTATTACTGCTACAATTATTGTTGATAAGAGTATTGAACGTCCCACCTGTAAAAAAGATACCATCTTTGTTACTGCAGCAAATATTGTTGGTAAAAGTGTTGTTAGTACAACTACCAAATTGATGAATACCATAATTGGAGTTACTTTTACAGATATTATTAATGAGAATATTCGACGAACTACTAGATAAATAAATACCATCAAAGTTACCCCCACAAAAATTATTTGTAATAGTATTGGACAACCCACCAGATATTCTGATACCATTATTGGTGTTACTACTACAATTATTATTACTAATTATATTGGATGAACTAGAATGTTCAAGTTCAATACCAAATCCATCATTGCTGTTACAGGTATTATTACCAACTATATTGGAAGAGCCATGATCAATTTTGATACCATAATATGTGTTACCGCTGCAAAAGTTATTGGTAAGGATATTTAATGTACTATAGAAAATAGCTAAACCACCTTCACCGTTACTATCACAGACATTATTGGTAAGGACATTATTACTACAGTCACCCTCAATGAGTGCGATACCAACATCTACGTTACTGCTACAATTATTATTAATGATTTTATTAAAGGAACTTGCATCTAGATTGATACCATGACCACCATTGAAACTGCAATTATTGTTGGTAAGAATATTGTAAGAACTATCAAATACATAGATGCCACTCCGACCGTTACCGTTGATCGTATTATTGGTAAAGGTATTGTAGGACGAATAAGCGAAGATAAAAATACCCTCTCTATCGTTACTGCTACAGTTGTTATTGATAAATGTATTGGATGAAGCAAAAGTGTCCAAACTGATGCCATTATCATTAAAACTACATGTATTATTAGTAAGGGTGTTGTTAGACGAATAAAGGATTATATCGATACCACTACCACTATTACTGTTACAGGTATTGCTGGTAAGGGTATTGTAAGACGAATAGTAGATTAAATAAATACCACAATAACTACCAATAAAAATATTATTGGTAAGAATATTGGACGAACTACCTTCTAAATAAATACCATAATTAACGTTATTGATACAGGTATTATTGCTAAAGGTATTAGACGAACTACCATCCAAATAGATACCAGCTCTATCGTTATTGTTACAGTTATTATTGATAATAATATTAAACGAACTATTGAATAAATAGATTCCAATTCGATTGTTATTCATTATGCTATTCCTTAAGCAAGCATTGGTCACATGATCTAAGTAAATACTCGCAGTGTCAAAATCAGTAGAATTTATTAAGGTACAGTTCTCAATAATGAAGTGTTTGGTAGTATCTTGAATCCAGATGCAAGAATCAACTTCATTCCCATTAATAGAAAAATTAGCAATGATATAAGGATCCTGTTCGGTTCCTGTACCATCACTCACTCCATTCGCACTTGTAAACTCCGTATCTCCCGAAATTGTTATTGGACCGCGGGTTATTTGTCCAGCAATCGCCGATAATTTCTTCGCGGGGGAAACGACATTGTGTGCAGAAGCTATACCTTCATCAAGAGGTGACTTTTCATTTGTCCCCATTCCTTTGTCTCCAATTTCGATACTTGATCCAGGTTGGTAAAAAAAGTCAGTATTGAGCATTAAAGCGAAAGTACAGAGAAGGAGGACTAAAATCGTTAGATAGTTTTCTTTTTTCATACATTCTCACTCCATTTTTATTTGAAGTTTGCTAATTTCCAGAATTAGGCTTAAAGGATTATATAAGTTTATCACCATCCAAAAAAACCCAAGCTAGCCTGAAGCTCCTGCCTTCACGAGAGGATATTCATTGTCCGTTGAAGCCAATAATTAAATTCACCATCGAAAATAAAGAAAGAAGCAGCAAAAATCTAAAAATTAATAGTAGCAAGTAAGTAAAGTACCCCTACAGTCTTCTTAAAGCCAGATACTGTTTCTATAACTGGTAAATCCTCTGACATAAGTTTTCACATCTCGCGAGTAATTAATATGAAATAATTATGATTATTTCCTTCTTCTAATTTTACCCTTAGAAAACAAAACCAGATTCAAAATTCAAGAAAATTAGTTATGAATGAGGAAAATTAGAACGAAAATATCTCTAAGAAAGACCTTCAGACATAAGATCAGACGTTTTTATCAACACTCACTACTCATTGACTCCTTAAGGCTATCTTACGAGAGGATTGAACATTTCCACACTTTTCTAATTTCACTGGATCGTCGCTAGTTTTCGGTGAGGATGTGAGGCCTCACTCATTTTTTCCACTCCGTAAGCTTGGGATCTAGTTCCCCTTACTAAATCATAAGAAATATTTTTCCTCTCCATTTACATAATACGACCATCTAAAGGGTTTGTTCCCTCTACCGACAAAAAACCTTAAGGGAATATCCTTTGTTTTTTCAATTATGGAGTTTATTTTTTCCTCTGCTTCAATATTGGAATAAGTTATCCAGCAAAAAGTGAACAACTTTGTCTGAATGTCTTGTTTCATTAAGTAATCTAAATAGTCAATATCAGTATTAATTGCTGAATTTCCATACCATGTAAATTTTATTTCGCAAACTAAGAGCTCTTCGTAAGGAATCTCATTTGAATATTCATATCTCTTTTTTTGGTTATATTCTGGTAATAATCTCACAATTACAAGATCTCTCTCCTTAGTCTTCTTTTTACCTCGTCTAGTAAAAGTATGGGGTATTTCAGACCAGACTCTTAGTTCCTCATATGAATCAATCCTTTTTCGTAATCCCATGGCTAAGGATATTTGCACTGCACTCTCATCATTCCACAATCTGTTCGAAAGATAATCATTCCGGACATCGTGGCACCACGCATTTATCATAATACGTTCTAGCTCATTTCTAGTATTTATTTTCATATAAATCCATATCTTATTTTGTAAAATGAATTAAAAAACTTAACATAGAGAAATAAGAAATACAAAATTAATTTTAAAAAAGACCTTCAGACATAAGACCAGAAAAACTCTTTTTTGACTCTAAATCAACACCCACTCTATAGACTGACTCCTGAAGGACCAATTACTGGCAAATAAAAATAAAATAATAAAAAAGCGAATATAAACAAAATAATAATAAAACATACACAAATTAAAAAAATATACCAGACTTTTACTTCTTCTTTAATTTGTTTAAACAACGATTTAGATTTTTTTCCCATAATAACACCTACCCATTAATATTTATAAACTTTGTAAATGCTATTTGATTTAAAAATACGAGAGGACTGTTAATTACCACCATTTTAGTCGAACAAATTATCATGTTTCTTTTTTTGATCATTTTGTTCTTGTAGAAAATCTTTGTAAAACATTTACTTCTCAATAAAGACGTTTTTTGCTAAATTTTGAAGCTTCTCATCTGAGAGGGAGATAGTTTTACGTTTCTTCTTTAAAATGGAACCAAAATCGGTTAATATCTTCTCTCCAGTCTGGATATTCAAATCTTTTAAAGATTTGGCAATTAATGAAGTTAAAAACATATCATGAGGGGAATTCATAAAGTGGGCATTTCTGAAAATTAGAAATATTGATCAGTCGGAATTAGAGGTAAAAGTTAAAATCATACTCGGTACAAGAGAGAATTGAGGTATTATGATTACAGAAATGGATGAAGTAGTCCTTCGAAAAACAAGGTTTAACACGAAAAGGTTTTGGATAATACCTACAGGGTTTGATGAGGTAATTATAACGTCATTACGGATTATTATACATACAGAAAAGGGAATATTTAACAAATCAAGGGGTCATCTTGATTTTCTGTACCCTGATCTACATGATATCCAAATTCAACATGGAACTCTTAATATTAGGTGGAATCGACTTATTATCGGAGTAATCCTAACATTTACTTTATTCTTATTCTTAATCCTAACATTTACTTTATTCTTATTCTTTTTGGGCATTCTCATGATAATAACCTCGTTCTATAGATTCACAGGTATTAAATTTACAACTAAAACTGGACCTAAGTCAGTACCTGAACAAGGAGAAGGCACAGATGTTTCCTATCATGAATTGTTTCAAGCAGTAAGATTAGCTCGAGTAGCACAGCTAGCCTATGTCGAGGGAGAAACCATTGATTACACCTCACTGCCATCCATTCATGGAGATTTTTTCACAGAGGAGCCTCCAGATTCCAAAATGTCATCAGAGATTCAGGACAAACCAAACCAAGAAGGGATAGTTGAGAAAGAGCAAATCCTTGCTGAACAATATCACACTGCCTTAGATTCGCCAGAGATTCAAAGAAAAACGGATCAAGAAATTTTAACCGAGAATCAAGAAGAACAAATGATAATTGAGCATCAACCAAAGCATAAAATCACTCAGGAACATCTTATGAACCTATTTCAGAAAAACGATAAGGAAGATCTTCTGAAGCAATTTCAGAAACTTGATCAATCAGATCTTGAGGTTAAAAAGACGCTAGAATGGTTTATGCTGCAAGAAAAAAAACTTAATAAAGCAGAAATTGATGAAGAAGTATTTAATGAATCGATTAATAGATTCGAGAGATTTATCAATCGAAAATTATCAGAAAGGGACTAAGAGTATTAGTAAAAATCAAATACAGTTCATGCCTTCAAAAAAGAAAACAAGTGTGTGTATCAGAACACAGGCGTTACCATTATACAGTTCACTCTACTTATTTCCTGAAGAGGCAATTAGAATAGGTGCTGAATTAACACAGGTGAGATTACGAATATTACCTCAAAATGTACGTGAAGACCGAACAATTGATCTTAATGATGTAAACAACACATTAAATGGCCTTTCCTTGGCCGCTAAACAGACCCTCAAGAAGATCTAGTAATATTTGCAGTAATAATTAGAGTATAATAAGGATTGTATTGAATGCTGGACTCTTCTTTCATACCAGCATATTTTCAGAAGTATTATTCTGAGAAAAACCAAGAAAAATATATCACCTACTCATTAAAATTCCGACAAATAAAAATCAAAACATTACATAATGCATGGATAATCCCACAAACATCAATTGCAACATATCAACAATTTCTGACACATATAAGAGGACTTACGGATGTTCCAGCTCATGTATATGCAACAGTATTACAATATCTAAAAGTCCCACAATTAACCACTAAAAACGATCCTGCACTGTGTATAGGTGGGCCCTTTGTGATGGATTTTGATCAAAAAGGTCACATATTGTATTCACGGGAGGAATTAGAGAAACTAAAACTACAAGTATTCGATGCAGCAGATCTATTACAAGATTTTTATGGGATAAAAAACATTAATTATACATTTAGTGGACACAGGGGATTCCATCTATATGCACATGATTTTCCTGAACGATGTACGAACAAAAGCGTATGAACTGGGTTTAAATCTCCAGATACTTCAGCGAATAGTTCTATATCATGTTTCGTTATAGTTCGTACATATTCTGTTTTTTGGCCTAATTTAATTTCATCGTAATTCATTGTTTTCACCAAGTGTTAC
>JAEOSP010000103.1 GCA_016840305.1 Candidatus Hodarchaeota archaeon | reverse complement strand
CTTAAATGAGTTATTGAGTCTATGTATTCAATAAAAATTTTTGAATATTAACTGTTCGTTCTCCAATCTAGAATTTGTGATCGTTCAAACACATTGTAAATTATTATTCCAAGATAACCCGCTAGGAGGATACCTGAAAGGAAGCTGAATACTAAAATCAAAGTAAATATTTCTGGTGGTAGATTTCTTCCAATAAATGTTTCCAATTGTATTACTATATTTGATAGAGATGCTAATCCTGCAGCAAGAGCAATTCCAATATGTTGATAGCTCTTTGTTTTAATTATTCGTGTGTACAAATAAATTGTAACCTCAAAAGTTATTCCTGCCCCAACAGCAACAATCATTGCCATTATACCTATTGAATTCCCCGTAAAAAGTTCTATAAATCCTTTTATAAATCCAGAAAGCAGTACAGCTCCAATTTTCTTATTTATCATTAAATAAATTAAAACAAACCAGATAATGTGTAATCCAGAGGCTATCTGTCCACTTCCAGGGATTCCTAATGGTAGGAAGATTGCACGTGCTATATTAGCAATAAAAGTGCTAGACATTCCTCCAAGAGCCGCAAATAATGCAATAATCACTAATTCCTCTGTTTTAAAATAACTTGATTTTTTATTTCCTTCGGAAAGACTTGACTGTTTCTCCAATGTTTGAATATCTCCAATTATGGCATGATTCAGTGAATTTTCTTCACACTATAAGAATTTCTTAGCTGATAATTGAATAAATTGTTGTTACAACCTTTTCCATTTCTTCTTCATTTTTTTGGATTTGATCCTGCAGCTTACTTTTTCTTTTCGTAGTTGAACCCTCCTCATGTTGTTGTTGATATAAAAGTTGAAGTTTAGAAGCAATATTATGGATCATTTTGCTTAGCACAATTTCTTCTTTTGAAAGAGGAATTTTTATCGGCAGTTGTAGTATGGATTTCTGAACAAAATGAGGAAATTCAGTACGATTAGGATCTAAAACCTTTGAAATAACGTAATTCTTCATCATCTGAGAATTCAGAATACCTAATAAGTATTCCAACGATATTGATTTATATATTTCTTTTAAATTTTCCTTTAGCTGGAAAATATACACTACCTGTGATACCCATCTATTTTGATAGTCGATAACCCAATTCATCCCTTTCCCCGTTTTTCTTACTAGTAATTTTGGACTTTGATACAATTCTGGGGTTTTATAATTAATACCTGTATATTGAACCGAAATGTACTTCTCTCGATGAGTGAAGTATCGTTGTATTTGATATCCAACAAGGAATGGTCGATCAATTAAAGGATCTATCATTGAATCATGTACAATTTCGATTTCTTTGTCCATTGAAGATAGGTTGTAACCACAATTGAAAGTTCTGCATTTCCGCTCTATCAGAGGCGGTGAACTCCAACATTTGCATAGGGGGCACTGCACAATTTTTCCCTTTTTCCCTATCTCGACTCCTCTACCATTCTTAACAAGTGTTCCAAGATTGCAAACTTGTTTCTGGTCTGAGTAAAGGTCTTTTTCAACAATTTTTACAAAATCGTCTAACTCTAATGAGAAAATATCGAATTCTTTATTAAAATTATTACTAAAACGAGTTTGAAGACATGATAGAGGAGAACTAAATGTAAAATTAGGCATATCAGCCAATATTTCTTCTCTAACCTGCTTAGTAATACTAGGTATTATAGAGATTTTGTGAGAAGGCTCATTACGTGTTTTTCTAGCTATGAGGATCATAGCTGGCTGTGAAACACCTGGAAATATACCTTCTCCAAGATTAACTAGATGTGTTATTTGACATGTTGAAAGAAGAATTGAACGTATCTGAGAATAATTAGGATTCAAGAGCAGTGTATTCGGTACAACAAAACCAATTAATCCACCTTTTCGTAATCCAAGTACGCTTCTTTCAATAAATAAACTCCAAGAGTCCATCTGTGATGTGGCTGATTTTAAGTAAGATACCTGATACTTGATTCGTGTAATATCAGCTCCCCAAGGTGGATTACCGATGATCACGTTGAATTTCCCTCCAGTTTCAGGAAAAATCTCTTCCCAAGCAAGGGGGAATACCTTGCCCCTATCCCCGTTGAATGTCTCTAGAGTATTTTTTCTAATTATCCTCTCTAATTCTAGTATTTGATTTTTAGTTTCATTGATAATATGTGTGTCATTTTCAATGTAAGCTTTTTTATAACGCAGACGAAGAGCGTAAAGGGGGGTTATATCACTAACATTCTCGCTTATGTCTGGAGCTGGAACAAGTGCATCAAATTGTTTAATATTTCCAATAAATTCTGGATGACCGAGGGCAGAACGGGTATCTTTTACCTGTTTTAGATCAATATCAATCCCATATAAGTTATTTACAACGATTTCTATTTTAGTTTGTGAACCATTCTCTATTTCTGGATTTTTTTGTATTTGATAGGCTTCTAAGTAATTTTTCGCACCTATTAAGAAAGCTCCCTTACCAACTGATGGGTCAAGTATTGTTATCTCATCAAAAGATGTTCTATCAGATGATTTAAGCAGAGAACCAATCGTATTATTAACAATAAATTCTACTATACTTGAGGGAGTATAATATTGGCCTAGATCCTTTGTTTTTCGGCCAAAATCATTGTTCATTTAATGTACACAGCAACTAGAAGAGAACTTATTAAAAAAAAGAGGGGAAAGAATACTATGCTTACGGCATAATATCTGTATCTTTAAGGGTCTTACGTTTGGCGTGTCGTGCAATTTCGATTGCAGATTTGGCTAGCGTATAGCAGTAATTTTCAAGATCTGTATTTAATTTGTCAACTGCATCTGAAGCTACCCTATCTGCGCCTGCATCTCTGATAAGTCGTTCAACTCGTGCTTTCGCAAAAGCACGGGATTTTCCCGTAGGAGAGCTCTTAGGTTCTCCAATTTTTGAAACAGCTAATTTAACGTCAGCTCCTTGAACCGTTTTACGGCCAGCTGCTTTAGCAAACTCAATAGCTGCTTTAGATACGTTCTGACCAAATTCAGCTACTAATTCATCCATTCGTTCGAGAGCTTTAGCAGAAATACGTTCTGCACCAGCACTCTTCATTATTGCCTCTGATCTTGCTTTAGCAAAAACACCCATTTTCTTTTCACCTTTTATCGTATTTTAGATTTTTGATTCGTCAAATTATAGTTTTAATTCAAAGTTTAGTACTTTAGATAACAAATCTAGTGAACCTATAAAAAAACCCTTTAAAAACTTTTACAAAAGGATTTACTGCTTTGTGTTCTTTTTTAGATCTAGCATTATAGTAGTTCTTCACTTTAAATGCCTTTCCTTGTTTTTTTCTAACTATCGGACAATAATTTTCTAAATACCCTTCTAGTTAAACAAAAACTGAATTTTTGATATTTATAGGCTTTGATAGATGAAATCTAGGCATAATTCTTTAGATTAACACTTGAAAGATCATTCAGAGCGAAAAACACTTCTATTGTGCGATTGGTTAATTATTTTCGCTTGCAGCACCTTTACAGCATCTAATATGATAATACCTATTATAACCACCACAAAAATCAGTACCCATTGACCAAATGTTATGGGAATTAATTCAAAGATATTTGCTAATGGTTCAACATATACAATAAATAGGTGAAGGATGAATGCCATAGCAACTGCCCCAACCAAGTAAAGATTGTTAAATGGATTAGATACCCATACACTTTTATCATCTGCTTTAGAAACGAATACTTGAAACAGTTCAAAGATCACAGAAACTGTTAAAGCAAGAGTACGTGCAATTTTCAAATTTTCTCCAGTAAAGTCGCCACCATAGGACATAAAAAAAATCATAGTCGCGAGGAAAGATATAATCCCTGCTACGAGTGAAAAGACTAATATTTCATTCAACATGTTACTCTGCTTTCCACGTGGTTTTTTCTTCATTATGGTGGGATCTCCAGGGTCAACTGACAAAGCTAACGCTGGTAAACCATCTGTTAATAAATTAATCCATAAAATACTCAGCACAAGATAAGGGGAAGGAAGTGCCAGTATCACAGTAGCTGTGAAAACAACTAGAATTTCATCGAAATTTGAGGAGAGAAGATATCTAATAAATTTCTTCATATTCGCATAAATATTTCGGCCTTCTTCTACTGCTGATACAATGGTAGCGAAATTATCATCCATGAGTACCATATCACTTGCTTCACGAGCGACATCGGTACCTGTTATTCCCATTGCAATTCCAATATCTGCTTTTTTAAGGGCTGGAGCATCGTTTACTCCATCTCCTGTCATTGCTACTACAAGCCCAAATTCATCTTGCAATGTTTCTACTATTCTTTTCTTAATATTGGGTGAGGCTCTTGCACATACATCCAGATCCTTTAATACTTTAATGAATTCCTCATCATTCATTGCTTCTAACTCTGATGAAGTATGCGCAAGATAGACTGTATCTTCATACGGTTTCAGATCAAGCGCCTGAGCTATTGCTAATGCGGTGTCTTGTTGATCTCCAGTAATCATAATAATACGAATGCCTGCATCTTTACATTTTCGAATTGCTTCTTCGACTTCAAGACGTGGTGGATCAATCATTGCAATTAGGCCTATGAAAGTCATCTCATTTTCCACTGACTCCTCTGTAAATTCTACCAGATTATTAGAAAGTTCCTTCTGTACAATCCCTAGCACCCTGAAGGCCTTACTAGCCAGTTGGGAATTATTATCGATAATTTGTTTGCGAATTTCATCAGTTAAAGGGATCCTTTTTTCACCCATTAACACATGTGTACATAGGTTTAGGACAATCCCTGGACTTCCCTTCATAAAAGCCCAGGTTTCCTCAATATTTGGTCTTTTTCTACTAAAAACCATTGACATTCGCTTACGATCTGAATCAAAGAAAATTTCTCCTTGCTTTTTGAGTTCGTATCCTTCTTCCCATCGATTATGAAGAGCGGCTTTCATTGCAGTAACTATCAATGCTCCTTCTGTTGGATCTCCTTCGCATGTCCATTCGCTTTTTTCATAAGAATAGTTGATTGTTGCGGTATTACATAATGATGCAGCCTTAAGTAATTGGTATACATCCTTGTAATCTTTGACATTAATTTTTTTGTTATCCTTTGTGCTAATGAAGTTGCCTTTAGGTAAGTAGCCAGTTCCAGTTACATCAGTATATCCTAATTCGGGAGTCCATAACTTTTGAACTGTCATCTTATTCTGGGTTAAGGTACCAGTTTTATCAGTGCATATTACCTCTACAGATCCTAATGTTTCTACTGCTGGTAGCTTTCTGATTATGGCATTTTTCTTAACCATTCTTTGAACTCCAATCGCAAAAGTTAGCGTTATTGCAGCAGCTAATCCTTCTGGTACAGCAGAAACTGCCAATGCAAGGGCAGCTTCAACAATATGAATTAGCTCTTCATCCCGACGGGATAAGGCATTTTCGAGCATTTGTAGGAAAGTATCTTCAGCTTGTAAAATCTGAGCTATCAATACAAAAAAGACAACGATAATAACTAACCCTCCTAATATTTTCCCTAGCTTTGAAAGTTGTATTTGTAGAGGTGTATCTTGTTCTACTGTTTCAGATGTTGATTTAGCAATTTCTCCCATTTCAGTATTCATTCCCGTCCCAGTGATGATGGCTTTTCCACGACCTTTTACAGTAGTAGTTCCCATATAAACAATATTCTTACGCTCAGCAATAGGAAGATATTCATCCATCAATGGTTCATGCATTTTATCAACAGGAACTGATTCTCCCGTAAGTAACCCTTCCTCTATTCTCAGTCTACTTGCTTCAAAAATTCGAGCATCTGCTGCAATAGTTTCCCCTTCATACATAAGTAAAATGTCTCCTGGCACTAAATCCCGTGTGTCAATTCTTGTTTCAACCCCATCTCTGATAACTAAGGTATCATCACCTGTGAGCTCTTTGAGTTTCTCTAATGCTGATTCTGCTCTATACTCCTGAACAAAACCCATTATTGCATTCAACATAACAATTACAATAATTATGAGAGCTTCAATCCAATCTTGAAAAATTATTGAAACAAAAGCCGCTCCAAGCAATAAAAATACAATAAAATCTTTAAACTGTAGTAAGAACATTTTCAGAGGAGTAATCGTTTCTGCTGAAATTAGCTCATTCATTCCATATTTTTCTAGGCGTTTTTTGGCTTCTTCGTTTGATAAACCTCTCTTCAGATCAGTGTTGAATTCTCTTTTAAGATTTTCAACGGTTTGAGTATGAACGCGAGGTTTGTGCGCATTAGATTGACTCATTCTAATTTCATTCCTTAGGTGGAATTCATTTTTTTTATCCTTTTAATAGTTGATTTCTGGGAAAGAGATTTTCGTCCACACTTGCATAAAATTATGTCAAAAAAGGTAATTAGAATTAATGCTTTCCCCTTTAAGAGAAAAATAGTCATCAAAACCGATAAGCGAAAGAAGAGAGGATTATTAGTTACTTTGTAATACCAAAATTATATTTATCAACATTAAGAGGAGTTTTATCATACTTTCCTAACGGGAAAGTTATTCTAATTATTACCTCCCAGTAGGAGAACTAATTTTTATCAGATTAAAATAATTAAAGTAAGTGAATACACAATGAAAGATTTATATCAAGTCTTATCAACCTTAGGATTCACGAAAGAAGAATCCGAGGAGAATGAGATGATTTTGGATCTAGTAAATGAAATTGCAATAAAAGAAATTGAACCTTATGCTCAAGAAATGGATGAAATTGGCTGCAGTCATGATCCAAAAACAGGCAAAGTTACTTACCCTCCACAAACTTATAAGATTTTGAAAAAACTCGGTGAAAGCGATTTAATGGGTTTGGCGATTCCTGAAAAGTATGAAGGGGTAGGCCTTTCATTTGCCTTGGTGAATGCATGTTATGAAAGATTTTCTCGTGCAGATGCAAGTACCTCATTATTATTTGGACTTCAAAACTCCTCTTCAGATGTTATCGAACACTTTGGATCAGAGGAAGCAAAACAAGAATATTTACCCAAGCTGGCTCGCGGAGAAAAGTTCGGGGGACTTCTTTTTACTGAACCTGGTTCAGGATCAGATCTGGGTTCTTTAAAAACAAAAGTGGTCGATAATGGAGATCATTATCTTGTAAATGGGTCAAAAAACTTCATCTCCAACTCAGGTATTGCAGATACATATCTGTTTTTAGGATCTACTGATCCAGAACAGAAATCAAAAGGTTTAACTGCCTTTATTCTTGATACCAAGAATAATCCTGGTTTTAAAGTCTCACGGATTGAAGAAAAACTTGGATTACACGGAAATGCTACTGGTGAAATTACATTCCAAGATGTTGCTATTCCCAAAGAAAATGTTCTTGGGAAGCTCGGTCGCGGTTTTAGTGTGGTTTTATATGAATTATCAGCTGCTCGAATTGGTATAGGTGCACAGGGGGTTGGAATCGCTGATGCAGCATATCGGAAAGCAGTGAACTATGTTAAATCCCGTAAACAGTTTGGTCGTCCAATTGAGAGCTTTCAAGTTACTCAGTTCAAGATGGCGGATCTTTTTACGAAAATCCACACAGCACGAGTTTCTTATCTCGTCGCAGCTAGGATGAAAGATAACGGCCTTGATTTTGCTGAATATGCCAGTGTTGCCAAACTTTATGGCTCTGAAATTTCGCAAGAGGTTACTTATGAGGCTATCCAGATGCATGGTGGTTATGGATATATTAAGGAATATGATGTAGAACGTTATTATCGTGATGCTCGTATTACACCCATATATGAAGGTACAAACGAGGTTCAGCGCATAGTTATCTCTCGTGCTGAAATGGCTAAGAATTACACTCCAGAATAAATTTCCGGAGACCTTTCCTAACTTCTCACCTAAATAGAAAAAGAGGGAACCCCTTTAACTAGGGGTTCCTGATATTCGTGTGGAAAATCGGGGAACAATCAGTAGGGTGAATGCTAGTATCAGTGAAGCAATTCCTAGTGTTCCAAGTTCTAACGATTGCTCACGAGTTAGATTATATACATCGATAAATCCACTTAAAACGAAGTACATGAACGAACCAATCAAGGATAACAAAGAGCTGAATGTAGCTCGTTCATCAGAAGATAAATTATTTTGCATTATTGACTGTGTTATAGGAGTTCTTATTCCTCTTGCAATTTGGCCAATCATCGAAACAACCACGATGCTTAATACCGATATTGCAGGAATTAAAGCTATTAAATAAAGTCCATCCATGATCAAGATAACGAATAGTGTCTGAAAGTTAGCTAAACTTGTAATTTTAGATTTAACAACTATCGAGCTCACTGCTGCACCGATATTGAGAAGTGAAATAAACATTCCCATACCTAATGGGTCAATACTAAATGTAGTGACAAGTAAATGTTGTGAAGCCCAAAACCCTAAATTAGCGAATACCATAACTGAGATGAAAACTACTAGTATCAGTTGTAGTTCCCTTTTACGAAGTAATGAATTTACAGCGGTTTTAACTGCTACTCTTGGAGATTTCGCTTGAATTCTTGGTGGTTCATTGTATCCAAAATATGTTAAGCATGCAAGTCCAAATTGACCTAGGAAAGTAATATAGATTGGTAACCGCAGTAGTCCACTTTCAGCTAAAATGCCACCTACTAATGCTCCAACAGAAGCACCTACAAACATAAGAGTCATTCGATTAGACATTATTTTACCAAATTGGCCATTAGGATTATTATTTCTTGTAAGCAGTGAGTCATAAACTAATGCACTATCACTTCCTGTTTCAAACGTAATTCCAACACCAGCTAAGAATTCTGCTATAACAAACATCTCAAAGCTATTCCCAATTGCGTAAAAGAATATACCTGCTCCAAATATTAAATGAAATAACGCAGTACTTCCTTTACGGCTCCAGTAATCAGCTAACGAACCACTAGGAACCTCAAACAGGAATATAGCAAACATAAATATTCCCTGAAGCATGATTATTTCATCAAAGCTTATTTCTGCATTTATCCATATTAATACAAGAACAGGAACAAGTAAAACCGTAATATCTATTCCTGTTATTTGGAAAATCTTAATATTACGATTTATCTGTTCTTCTGTAAACATGATACTCTGGTTACTTCGGTTATCATTACCAGTCATATCATTCACTTCATTTTACTTGTCAACTTCATTATTAGTACCAACTTCTAGTTTAAACTCTAATTTCGTAAAAAAAAATTATAAAAAACTCTTTTAAAACAACTTAAAGGATTACTGAAGATCCACCAGAACAATGACAAGAAAATAACAGTTTAGGTCGGAATTTCTGAAAAATCTTCAAAACTCTTCAGATGTACACGGGAGCTGGAGTACCGAGTGCTGTAAAATTAGTACAAGATTGATTTTTAGTACTCGTCATCGCTTTTCCAACCGTATTTAATTCTGATCAGTTTTGATTTTTAAGCCTTTATTTTGGGACAGTTAACCTTTCTATAACTTTAGGATCATTAATCGGTGGTAATTTTTGATAATTGATCTTGGTAAACCAGATAATCACTTTGTGTAAAAAGGACAAAGTGTACTTCTTTAATCGCATAACTAGGTAAACATTCAATTACGGTGTTAATAGCAATTTTCGATGCAAGCTTTACTGGATATCCGTAAATACCTGTTGATATTGAAGGATACGATATTGATGTAGCTCCCACCAATTCCGCCATTTGAAATGAATTTCTGTAAGATTTTGCTAGTAAATCTGATTCATTCTGATTTCCACCTCGCCAGATTGGACCAGGTGTATGAATAACAAATCTTGCTTTCAGTAGTCCACCAGAAGTAGCACGTGCTTCTCCCGTCTCGCAACCATGTGGATACTTGCGGATACATTCTTCTAAAATTTCAGGCCCCCCTACTCTATGTATTGCACCATCAACCCCACCACCACCTCTTAATGATGTATTAGCCGCATTTACAATAGCATCAGTTTCTTCGAGAGTAATATCTCCTTGAATAAGACAAATCTTTGTATTTTTAATCTGGACTTCCAAATTTATCATCAGAAAACATCATTATTTTTCTGAAAGTTGTACCTGGCGCGATCCTTCATCAAAAGTGACTATCCCCGTGTCTCGCAAATGTTGAATAATTTGTTGAACTGTAAAGGTAGCAATTGACGTCATCGCAGCGAGTTCATCAACTGTAACTTGCTCCAAAGACAGTAAATGTTTGAGAACACGCCCTGATTCCGTTTCCGAGAGGAAGGCTTTAATTATCTTATTTTTGCTTAGCGTTTCGCGAGAATCATCTGACATGGTTTGAATCTTTGTTTTTGCGCGATCTAATTCGTATTTCTGCATTTCCAGCTCTTCAGTTAGTCTTTTCACTTTAGTTTCAAGATCGTGAGCTTCTTCTTTTCGACGGGATAGCTCTTCTATCTTCTGATTACGTTTCTTCAAAGCTTCCTCTTTCGCTGAAAGCTGTTCACGTAATTTTTCTAATTCTTGGATTTTCTTCTGTTGTTCAGTTTGAAGAGTTTTAATCCTTTCTTGAGATAGCTTTTCCTTTTCTATAGTCAGTTCTTCTTTAGATTTCAACTGATCAACCAGTTCTTCGTATTTACGAGTCATAATCTCTTCTTTCTCAACAGCTATTGCCGTTGTTTGTCTAAGCTTCTCAAGAACTTCAACATACTTAGTTCGGAATTCTTCTATTTGTTCATTTATCGCAAATGACCAGTTCATTGAATTCGTATCAATCTTTTCAACCCTCGCACTTAGATCAAGTGTCTGATTATTCAATTCTAGCGATAGTGTTTCCAAAGATTCACGCAGCTCATCGATCGTACTAATAACTTCTTTTTTCACCTGTGATCGAGTATCTACCATTTTAACCTCAATAGTTTGCGATAAATCACTTAAACGGTTTGCTGTACTCTCTATCTGCTTCTCTATGTCCGATAAGCGTCTCTCGTAATCTTCTTGGGTTTTATTTTTCTTCCAGAACATTTTCCGTTCACTTCATAATTAAGGGGATAGTGAGTTATTATCTTCTATAAGCATTATTCACAATATAGACTTTTCCTTATGGTTTTCATCTTTTAATTATATTGGTATCTTCAAGCTTATATCCCATTTTTGCTTCAAGTCTTAACTTACTTCTTATATAAACTCCACTTCCTCTAGCTATTTGCTCCCCAAGGTCATTCATTATCACAGATTCTGCAATAAACTGACTTCTTGCTGAACTGACTAATTTACCTTTAGCAATAAGAGTGCCAGATGATATAGGAGATAATAGATAAATTGTAAAACTAGCTGTTAATACAAAAACATCCTTGACAATTGAATTTACTGAAAAAAATGCTGAATCATCAAGAAGTTTCCAATATACTGATCCATGAACTGCTGATGCAGCGTGATGAAATTTATCCTGAATTGGGAGAATTATTTCGGATTTATTTTCTGATATACTTATTTTCGCGTTGTAAAACTTGTTTAAAGGATGATTATGATACATATTCTCTAATTTTTGATAGTGATAACTGTCTTCCATGAAAAAATCCTTTTGATTCAAATCTAATAAATATTTAATCGTCCTCAAATATCGATATTTTTCTTCGCTTTCAACCGACAAAATTTATTTGATTTTCATTTGAATATTTGTTAGGGGTTCTTATCGGAGGAGTGCTCTCTCATATAGCATTATACACAATAGACTAGATTTGGAGAGCATGAGGATTTTATTTCATGAGAGTCTTCCCAAAAACTAGTTTCAAACCTTATGTGTTGGTGATATTTGATATGAAAAAAATTATAGGATATTTTATAATTATAACGTTCTTGATTAGTTCTTTTTCTTTTTTAGTACTATCAGGAGTTAGAAATAATGGAAATACCTTTTTAAATACTTTATCAGAGCCTTCTATTGCTAATAACCTTCCCAACATCAAATCAGGAGTCAATGCATTTGACTCGCGTGGGCATTTAACAGGACGCTATTTTTTCCTCGGATTTAATGATACAGATTCAGATTTTCTTTATAATACGCTCCTACTTGATGTTGAAGTTAATATCACAGAAACAACAATTTACGAGTATTTAGTGAGAGCTGAACTTTTCGACCCCAATTTTTTACGTCGTGTTAGCGATGGCGAATTCGGATTTCATTATGAAGAGGGTAATTCAATCCAAGGAGTTAGTAACCCTGAACAACTTTCCATTGGTGTACAGAATGTTACTGTTGCCTTTAATTGCTCCTATTTGCGAGCATTCCAAATGGGTGGTCCTTACGAAATAGTATCTACATCCCTTGCAGACTGGGGAAGTCCTTCTTGGATGGTAGATGATAGATGGGAATATGATGAATATCCCCTCTTCAGAATTTCAGGTCAGTATGATATATTTACCTTCGATCCATTGATAGATACATCAGAACTAACGGTAAATACTGCAGGATTAGTAGGCGATGATTTAGAGATTGACTTCACGTTTAACTCATTTGATCATGATGGAGGTAATGTAGAAGATTATTACTGCCACCTCATGCTAACAAATTCAACAGATTTTCCCATTGCCACTTTTGAAGAATTCTTCAATCTATCCTCTTCTACAACTAATGACCTAACTTTGAAAATTCCAAGTGAATATTTATCTGGTTTTTATCAATATGGTGGATTCGAGAATAATACACCCGTAATTAAATTCAAAGAATTTACAATGGCACAACTAACTGGATACAACGAATGGCTATATGATCATAATGTTTCTTACATGTCAGAAACATATCCTACTTATTCGATTAATGTCACTCATGCCTCTCCAACAACTTCTATTACTAATATCTATGATTTCGGTAGCTTGAACGAAGGTGATATGGTTTCCTTTATTCTCTATCCAGAAACCTTGGATTCCATTTTGAAATTACAAATTAACAGAACAGAACCAATAAATCAATGGACACCGCAATTCCATATTACAATCATCGATGGTTATGGACGCTGGATTGATTTATGGAACATGGGCCAGTTCCAGAGCTATATCACTTGGAATGATTGGAATATGAATACCGAGACACAAAACATACTCGCACCTCTTGGAAAAAACCTTTCACCTTGGTTTGTAACAATAGAATATCCTGATCAACCTGATGAGGTTTTTCCTGCTTCATTGCTAAGAGTATCATTGGATTATATTGTCGATAGTTCACCTCCCTTAATTACTTACAACAATCCTTTACCTGGTGATACTTACCAACAATATTATGGAATTCCATTCAGAGGATCGATAGTTGATGAAACTTTTGTGACACAATTTAGTATTTATAATGGAGCTAATCTATTATTTACTTATTCTCCATTTGAAAATACTGGGGGATCAGGTATCGGTGCATTAAGTGAATTTTCCTTTGTCTGGTATCCTCCCGATAATCTTACTGGTCCAATCAATCTAAAAGTTGAAGCTTTTGATGTTATCTTTAATTTAGCTACCTCAATTTTACCTATCACTATCCAACCTGGAACCCCTCCAGTTCCTGACAGTACAATTGCTAAAGGACTGAACTGGTTACGTAATAAACAGGTACTAGGTAATCCAAGCAATTGGGATTATGGAGCTTGGGAATATTATGATGGACAACCTTCTGCAGGTATGACCGCTCTAGCAACTTTAAGTTTCATTCAAGCAGGACTTGCTCATGACACAGTTGTCACAGATGGAATTAATTTCCTCCGTGATGCTTTTGAGGATGATAATGATCCTAATGTACCTGGAAAAGTCATTCGTCAATCAGGACACGCAAGTTACGAATCTGCTATGGCAACAATTGCCTTGATTGCATATAATGCTACATTACCCTCGTATGATGGACCACTAAATGATCTCATTGATGAAGCAGTTGAGTGGTTGGTTGCTACACAAAATGATGAGACATGGGGTGTTAATCCTAGTGAACCATGGTATGGTGGCTGGCGATATGGGGACGATCATATGAGTTCAGATTTATCTGTTTCTCAATGGGTAATCCTTGCATTAGCGTCTTATGGTTATAATGACCCTGTTTTCTGGGATAAAGTGGTATTATTTGTTGAACGTTGCCGTGGAGGTTACTGGGATGATGTAACTCCTCAGTTTATAGCTGATGGTGGCTTCACATATACTCCATCGACTCAGGATTGGCGAGACCAAGGTGGCGGTAGTTATGGTAGTATGACCGCTGCAGGCATCTGGGGATTATTCCTTTCTGGTGTAAATCCTTCAAATGCGAATATAACCACTGCTCTTGACTGGATCGGATCTCATTCTATTGATGAAATTGCAGGTCAGAACCCAAATTCTGGAAAGTCTTTTGAATATTATTGGTACCTCTCCGCAAGCAAAGCCTTCCTGATGGCAGGTCGTGAACAAGATCAATGGTGGTACGACGCGATAACACAGTATTTAAACACACATATGGTCATAGATACTCCTACTAGTGCGTATTGGTCTGGAAATTCTTGGGATGAACCTCCGATTTTTGCCACGGTGCAAGCTATACTTTCCCAACAAGTGTTGTATGGTGATATTCCCACTGATTCCTTAGAAATCAGTCTTGAATCTGAAAATGGAGCAGTTCTTTGTGTATGGAACGGAACTTTAGAAGCAGGATACAACTATACAACAGGAACCGAGGAATCTGGCGGTGCTACTTATTCTGGTATGCTAGCAGATACTCAAACTGTCTTGATTGCTTCTCCTTCTAAAGGAGAATACATGGTTGATATTCTTCCTACAACTGACGAAGCTGGAGATATTGGATCTCAGCAATTAATTCTACGTGGCCGAGCATTATCAAAAACAGGTCACATTCTTGAGTATAGTACAGAGGTTATAGATTATAATTATCCCAGCTCTTACCCTCAAATTCTCCGCTATAGATTAGTTATTTCAACTTTTTCTGGATTAGATATCCATTTCATACCAGTAAATCCCCCGTTGTTTTCACATGCAGTAGAGGCTACCAGTGTTGATTTGCCTAGCTATGTCGATATAGGTGATGTTGTAACTGTTAGTTTTTCCTTACAGAACTTGGGGCTAGGAATGATAGATAGTGGAACAATATTTACAGTGACAGATCTTAGTGTAACCTACCCAACACTAACATTTGTTTCATGGGCGCAAGGAGCTACCCAAGATCTGAGCTTTGAATATGGTACATCTGGTGTTTCAGCGGGTCTGCAAGTCATCGTAATAGGTGTAATAGGACTTGATATGAATCCTTTGATAATCCGCTTAAAAATTCAAGTTGGGAATCGAGCACCTGAAGGAACTTTGAACCCAGTTTCAAATGTTATTAACGGTGTATATGAATTATCATGGACTGCGACTGATGCAGATGGGGATAGTTTGACTTTCCAAGTCATTCTTGTAAATCCTGATGCTTCTGAAGATGTTTTAGCATCCAGTCTCACCTCAACTAGCTATTCTTTTGATAGTACTGCATATCTCGATGGTCCTAATTACAAATTCGTAATCAAGGTCACAGACGGAATTGATACAATTGAACTGACATCGAATCTCTTTGAAATACAAAATGGTCTCAATACGACTGATGATGTTCCCGCTCTAACTCCTGGTTTTGACTGGTTATTCTCATTAACAGTAATGGGATTATTATTACTGTGGTTCCGTAAGAGAAAGTAACTTCTCTCTTCCCCTCTTTTTTTTCTATAAAATTCGTTTATATTGTTTTTAAGACCCAGACCACCCTATTCAAGGATATCTCTTGGTATAAACCTTGAACTATACAACTAATCTAAGTAGTGTTAGCTTTGTTCGCAATGAAGAACACCGTGTTCTGTTTTGCAAACAGGCTGTTCGATTGTATAACTATTTAAAACATCATTTATAAGGATTTTATTGCTTAATTGAGAAAATCAAGTAATTTGGTGGACATAATGAGTTTTAATGGAAATTTACAAAAGTATGTTGCAGTAGCAGTCATTTTTGGCAGCATATTAGCTATTATAACATTTAGTGTACTGTTAAATGCAACACAAGTGAACCTACCTGATCCAAATCCTCCAGGAACTCAAGGGTTAGGTATGAAAATTGCTGCAAGAATGGAAACAAGAGAAGAGAATATTTCCTATATTTGGTGTTACAATAATACCTGGGCAAATTTAAATTTAAGCGAACACTATGGAGAATATATTGATGGTGTCTTAATTGACTTAGTTGATCAAACTCCTACTGCAGCCCTGATTCATGAACCAACTGCTGATTTTGCAGATATTGATCAGGCAGATGTAAATAGCATTTTAGCTGATTTTAGAAATTCCCTTTCAGTCTTGAATGATACAAGCACGTTAATCGATAATTTGGGAGATTTATTGCCTCTCACCTTCCTTATTGATATTGCTTACGAAGATTATACTTCAATATCTGTTATTTACTCACAGGAGCATAATCTAGTTAGTGTGATTAATGGTACTTGGAACTTATCCGAGCATCTTTTCCATGGAATTAATCAAGTTGAAATGAATTATAATTATGATTCATTATTATTTTTCCCATTAGAAGATCCTTCATTGGTTCTAACTTCCTTACAGAACTTCGCTAACCTATTTTACACAACATTTCCTTAATTAAGGAAATGTCTTTTTTTTTACCACAATATCAAATTATATTTAATGCACAATCATGACTTGAAGAAGATGGTAATTTCATGGTCGAAACTAATATTTCACTTGATGAATTGTTAAAGGGGAAGACTTTACAGATCTATTGGCATTTATTACTTTCAGGAAAATCTGGAGTTCGTGAGATCCAGAAAGAACTAAGCATTTCTTCTTCATCCACTGTCCATTACCATCTAAACAAATTATTAAATGCTGGTTTGGTTGATCAAGATGCATCTGAAAAGTATTTTGTGATCGAACCAGTGAAATCTGGTATATTGAGCTTATACATCAAAATTGGACGAAGAATGATACCTCGAATGTTATTTTACTTATCTTTCTTTCTCGTATTTGGGATTTTGTATATTTTCTACCTTATATTGAATTCTAAAACTATAGAATTTGTTGACGGGCTTTTTCTAGTTCTTTCTTTAAGTGGGATTCTATTTTTCTCATTTGAAACGTATAAGATTTGGAAAATGAAGCCTTTGTAGAATTGTCAGATTTTCTTCTTCTGAAGATACTAGTGAGCAAAAAGATTGGATTTAAACGAATTCTGTAGATTCGCTTATTTCCTTTCTGGCCTTCTCTCAGGAATCATAGGCACTTTTTTACTCGAATCGAATTTGGGATCGAAAAAAAGGGTACAATAACAATATCCAAATTCCTGAATATCTTGCTCAGAATATCTACAAGGACAAATAATGTCACTATCTAGCTTATTATCATTTTCAGAATCACGACATGGGCAGTTATAGTATCCGAGTCTATTAAAATTCTGCTGTAATCCTTCTACTAAATCCTCAAATGTATCTGGATCTTTGTTTAGGATTAAGTTTTTTCGCTCAGCGATGCTTTTTACATAATCCTTAACGTCAGATATTGTTTTCTTGGTACTCATTTCAGCATATCCTCCCATTCATCTGGATTATAACCCGAATTCCAAAACATCCTGTCGATAACTATGAAAGGAAATCTTGGATTTACCCCAAAAGCTGATTTTAATTGCTTCTTCAATTCGTTTTTTTCCTTAACTGGTAGTTTATCTATATCTAAATATGAGTAGGCGTAACCTTGGTCAATTAACCACTGTTTCCCTCTCTTGCACCACATACAAGTTGAAAGTGTTGTTAGAAAAATTTTATGCGTGTCACGAGGCCCAGTTACCTCTACTACGTTATCTGGAATTTTTACTTGATCCAATGACATTATAATGCTCCTCATAGCTGTTAAAGATTTAATTGTTTCGTTTAAGAATATTATCTACTACCTTATATGATTTTATCGATCAGTGTTTAAACGAGGGGAGGAAGATTGTCTTCTAACTCAGGGTGGAGTGCGAAATATTCTTCTCGAAGTAGGTCAATGATCATTGTGCTGTTTATGATTCCTCCTTTATAGATTGTATTTCGCAATTTACCTGATATTTTGAATCCTGATCTTTTTGCTAGCCCTACTGCCTGTTTCTTCCCACTTTCTGTCCATAAACGCACTACTTGACATCCCAATTCTAAAAATAAGAACTTTAGCATTACTTCCTGTGCATCATAGGCTACTCCCTTCCCCCAGAACTTTTTATCAATTACAATACCTATATTCGCTGAAAATCTATCCTCATATTCCGAGTAAGAAATAAGTCCAACATATTCATCGGTATCTTTACTAATGATAGTAAATCTTCCATCATTTCTATCAAACGAGAACTTTCTTTTAAGAAATCGTTCCTTATACATCGGAATGGTATAATCAGGTGGTAAAGTTCTGCCTCAACCTTGTGTCGCGAGATCATTCCTTAAATCCTTCTGCTTTTCTAGATCCTCCTCTTTCTCTTCTCTTAAGTAAACAAGTTTTCCTTCGAGTCCCATTATTGAGTGCTCCTCCATTCAGTTTTTAGCATATCAAGAACTATAATATCATAAAATTTACCGTTAAAGAAGCCTACTCTGCGCATTCTATCACAATGTCTGAAACCATTCTTCTCAGCAAATTTTAGCCCGTTGACATTCCATTCTGATATCCAGCAATTCACTTGCATCGCAGGTAGATTATTGAAAATATAGTTGAGCCCTAGCTGTAATGCTGCCGTTCCAAATTGTTTCTTTTGTTGTGAGGGAGTGATAGTTATTGAAATTGATGGCTGTAATGAATCCCACCGATAATCGATCTCAAGATGACCCAAAAAAGTGGACAATTTTACATCTTCGATAGCTAATGCAAAGCCTTTCTTCTTCT
>JAEOSP010000102.1 GCA_016840305.1 Candidatus Hodarchaeota archaeon | reverse complement strand
GCCCCCGAAAGATAACACAAACTCTTTGAATCATTGAAGTCTTACCACACTAAAGAGGGTTCATAGAAATCGAAAAATAACCCATCTATGGCGATGTAGACACCTACACCTTATTTACTTGGGCTAAACTGTTCTAAGGCTTTGTAGAGAACATCGTTCATTGCTTCATTGACACTTTCGTCAAGTAAAGAAGTTCGATAGATATAGTCTTTGAGTTCTGGAAGCTTTTCGCAGATAATTCCTTTAACTTCTTGAGCGAGCGGTTCAAGCTTAGATTGACGTACTGGGTCAAACTTATGTAGAAATATGGCAACTATAGGAAATTCATGGTTCAAAGAATAAATTCTTTCTAGACTATTACCTAGAAACAATATAGCCTTCTCAAAAAGCTCATTTATACCTACATCAATTACAAAAATCGCTGCAGATAAATTCTTGAAGATGGCGTTGTTAGCTAGATGAGATGAAAGATAAGATTCTTGCCCACCAAGATCAAAAACCACAAGTTGAAATTCTTTGCCAAAAATCTTGATGGTAGGTTTTGAGAGTTTAAAAAGAACCGTTGGAGACGTTGTTAAAGCTTTTTCACTGGGTTCAGAAAGAAAACACTTATTGTAGATTGATGTTTTCCCTGCTCCTGCTAAACCCAAGAAGGAGATTTTCCCTACACTCAAACTAACACCCCAAAGCAATAACAATCAACAATATTCTTCAATATACGGATTACTTCTTCTTCGTTTTGGCTTTTCTTGATAAGCTGAATAAAGTGAACATGATTATTTTTTATACGTTTGGAGCAAGGAAACTCGCCGATCGCTTACTTCGATGAGTTGTATTGTCACTGGAGGAGCGAGACGCAATTGGCTTTTGTTAAAGGAAATCAGGAGGCAAATGACTTCTCTCAAGGGCTAAAATGAGCCATTTATTTGTTATTCGCTTGATTTGCCGTCTGGAAAGTCTTCCTGGACTGAGATATGCGATGATGGACCCATTAGCGATATTTAGAGTTATTTGAGCACCTTTCTTTCCATTAGCAACACCATGGGGATTGAAACTAGCTTGACTAAAGAATGGAAGTGATTTCAGGTTCATTTTTAGCCATCGAAAATCAGATTGATCAAAATGAGCTGGTAATTCATGATTAAAAGCAATAGTCTCAGTCACACGCATTTTTTCATGTGGAACTATTTCAGAATATGCTCTACTAATAGCAGGAATAGCAGCTAAAGCACAAATTACAATAGCAAGTGATACTGAAGCAACTGCGTAGAACGGATCAGTTTTTTGGGATAAGAAAGATGAATCAATACTAGTTGCTTTTATAACTGGAAAGAGGACCAGACCTGCATAATATGCAATAGCACCACTGATTGCTCCAAGAATAATATACTCAGTAGCAAGAAGTGCTTTAACTCCGCGATCACTTAAACCGACAGTTCCGTAGACTCTTATCTCCCGACGTCTCTCCCATACTGAATTAAGGATGATTTGATATACAACTAAACAACTAATGGTCAAGGGAATGACCTGTGGGATTACTCCTTCAGTTTTCCCAAAAAGCCTCACTTTGAGGGAATAAACCGTCCCCCCCTTCCCCATAACGATCGTTTGATGTTCCAAACGATCTGCAAGCTCTTTAGCGATATTCAATTTCGTTGTACCTAGAACTATCTGTGTTGGTGGAGCTTTGGATACTGAAATTGGTATAGTTGCAGCTATAGCTTTAGCGAGTTCGACGCGCCAATATTCAAAATCGACAAGTACATACTCTGTAGCATTACAAGCTCGATTAGCACCATAATTTGGTGGAGCTAAAGGTTTTCCATTAACATTTCTTAAATTCCCTAGTTCATTATTAAAAATACCAGATATATTCAATGGTAAAGAAAGAATTGTACCATTTGCATTGTAAGTGAATTGGATTGTTTCATCAATCGATATACCAAGTTTCTGTGCCAAAGATTCTGACATTAAGAGATCGGAAGAATTAAATCTGAGCCATTCACCAGTTCTGTGAAATCGAGATTGAAGCTTGGTTATTTTCTCCTCTTCATTTGGTGAAATCGCCAGGAAATTGCTTAAGTCATGTGTCCAGTTATTTTCTAGCGAAAGGGATTGGAGTGTGATCTC
>JAEOSP010000101.1 GCA_016840305.1 Candidatus Hodarchaeota archaeon | reverse complement strand
TAATAGTGGATCCTGAAAACGCCTTAGGAAATTATTTTACTGCTGTTAAATCTCCAGATGAGACAAAAGCAGATGATGAAGAGATCGATTTTGATTTTGATCAATATACATTACCTGATGAAGAGTCAGTTGATCCAACACATGATTTTGAAGAAAAGTCTGAATGAGAATACTAGAACCAAGGCAAGATGAAACTTTGACCATGAGAACTGAAAAATTACTAATAGAGAGGGTAATTTCATGACACTAAGAACATCCAAAATAAAAGACCAGGCTAAAGATAATCTCGTTCTTTTTACTCTTAAAGGTGAGAGATATACAATAGAAAATACCTCTGTAGTCCAAATTCTTCACAGTTTATCTATTACACAAGTAGCAAACGCTACTCCATATTTATTAGGTTCTACAGTATTTCAAGGTGAGGTTTTACCTGTAATAAACCTTCAAATCTTCTTCTATGGTATAGATAAAAACCAAGAAGAATTCTCAGGACACAATCATTCAATCTTCATTGTTTTGGAACATCAAGGTAAATCGGTTGTATTTTCAGTCGAAACAATTATTGGAATTATAACAAGATCTAGTGAAATCTTGTCAATGGATTCAATCAACCTTAGAGATTCCAAGGAAAAAAATTACTATAAATCTGTATTTCTCTGGGAAGAACAAATGACTGTTCAACTGAACATTGAAACGATTTTCGAAAAGATAAGAACCGAGTTGCAGGAAAATCAAAGTCAATCATTAGCAGAGATCAATCTTAATTTGCCCTCGATAGAAAATCCAGAGATTTTAGAAGAATATAATATTGATCTACAACATAAATTGACTTCAAAACCTACCATTGGTTGGTCGATTGACAAATTAATGAAACAACCAAAAGTGAGTAAGTACACGGGAACTATAGTCACGATTAATGATTTGTCTATATTAGTACCAAATGAAAGTTTAAAACAGATTTTCAGTATATCAGAATTGACTAAGGTACCTAATTTGTCTCAAGCTGTTATGGGAGTAATAAATTACCATGGGGAAGTAATTAATACATTAAATTTATCGAAAATATTGTCAGGCAATCGGGACACAAATAAAGCAGAAGAATTTGTGAACGGAGAGAAAAAGAAAGTATTGATACTTGAGAATAACAACGATAAAATCGCTCTTTTTGTAGATAGTTCACCCAAAATTATTGAAATTGATAAAAAAGAGATCAGACAAACGTTAATCCTTGATGGAAAGGAAAATATGGATTATCTTTTCGATGGGGCTATTCTTGACAAATCTGGACAAATTATACTAGTTATGAATGTCAGTTATCTATTCAAAAGGTATTTTACAATTGATGAAATAGAAGAAGGTGCACCTCTAGTCATATCATTCAACAACCCAACGGATGTCTCTTATAGGAGAGTTCAAGAGTCATCTCAGGAAGGGCTGATATTTGAAGATGAAGGCAATCTCTATTTTGTGGATTCTGATTTTGTTAAACAAGTTATGGTACAAGAATCCTTCTTGTATAAAGATTTTGATCATGATGCAATTTTAGGGGCTGCTACTTACTGGGATACTGTACCCTTAATGGATTTCAATTATTTGATACGAGGTAATAGTAAACAAGGGAAAAATAAGAAAAAAACCCTCGGAGTTCTCCTTCACGACCCAAAAAGTGGAATAGAAGCTACATTTCTTATTAGTAATATTATTGGTAGAGTCTCGACAGATGCTTTCAAAGCTTTTCAACCAGAGACTAGTTTTTATACAAAAATGCTATCAAGACTAATTTCAGGATATTTTTCTTTTCAGGATAGTCTTGGCGTTATTGTAAATCCAACTTTTCTGCTTGAAGAAGCGTTTCAGATAATCAAAAACAATCTTAAGCTCGGAGACGTAAAAACCGAATTTATCTCAACCTTAATGGAGAAGGAAAGAGAAATCCTTGAGAGTATGGTAGCCTTACGGAAAGAGAGGGAACCATTACTCTTCTCCCATCCAAAAGATACTCGTTTAGATTATTTTGTTTTCCAATGGCATGATTCAATGTTGGCAATCGATGTTTTAAATGTTCAAAGAGTGGTAATTTCTTCACTTGAGATAAGAAAAGTTGAACCAACTTCTCATCCTATTATTGGAGTTGCCAAATTTGAAAACATTGAATATTCTATTCTTGATTTAAATTCAGTTGTGATGAATGATGAACATCGCGTTGATTCAAACACAGATTGTTATTTCTCTTTATCTCATGGAGAATTTTCTTTCTTAGTTCCTGTTGACAACCTAATAGGTGTTATAACTACATTTAAGGAAGATCTTCTGCCTTGTGAAAAAAATAACAAATTTTTAGAGGGAAGCGAGTGCTGCCAAAATAAATTTACACATAAAAACATAGTATCTCCAATGTATATCATTGATAATGATTTTTTAACAAAAATACTTACTCAAAATGGAATTAAAACCAGTTTAAAAGAAATAAATATACAACAAACCGATTTAGAGGATTGAACACAATGGCTAATGTATTAATTGTAGATGATTCGAAATATTTGAGGCTAATGATAAGCAAAATCTTGAAAAAGCATGGTCACAGCGTTGTTGCCGAAGCTGAAACAGGTGCGGAAGCAATTGAACAATATAAAAAGTTTATGCCAAATGTTGTGACAATGGATATCGTCATGCCAAAAATGAACGGTCTACTAGCAATGAAGGAAATTTTTGAAATGGATCCAAAAGCAAATATCGTCGTGGTCACAGCACTAGGACATGAACCCCTAGTTCGTCAGGCATTGAAGTTAGGAGCCAAGGATTTTGTCATCAAACCTTTCAAAGTTGACCAGCTTGTCCAAGCAATTGAGAATGTACTAATTTAATTCTCAAGATTATTAGCAATAAATTAATTTGAAGGGTCTATTATATGGAAGAATTCAAATCTGAAGAATTTCAGGAAGTAATGTTGTCAGAGCTATCTGAACGCGTTGAAGAACTAAATAATGGATTAATGGCTTTAGAGAAAGATCCCACGAAAAAAGAGGCTTACGATGATATTCTTAGAACACTACATAGTTTGAAAGGACTCTTTTCTCTTTCAGGTTATCCCCAACTAAGCTCATTAACTCACAGTATGGAAAATCTACTCACTTCAATTGATAGTGCGAAACTTGATAGAGTTATTATACTCCTTTTCCAGTATAGTGATGAGCTGCGAAGGTTAGCTACTTCATTAAAAGGAGGGAAAACACCTGAACTTCTCCGCTTTGATCAATTAACTCAACAATTAGCTTCTTTTGACGAATTTATGGTCAACTTAGGTAATAAGCTTGGGATCAAGGTACTATTCAGTCCTGATTGCAAAGTGGTTAGTGCTCGGAGCTTAGTACTACTAAAGAAGCTAAAGAAAATAGCAACTATTGAGCGGGCTGTTCCTCCTATTGAGGAGATACAAGCTGGAATTACATTCAAAGAACTTGTCTTAGAAATAACTACTCAAGAAGATGATGAAGCTATCACTCGGATTGTCGAAGAAAGTCAAGATGTTTTATCTGCGTCTATATCTCGTCTGTTAGATTCAATTAGTACAACTGATAAAACTGGAGCAATAGAAGATAGCCAAGAACCATTAAATGTAAGGGTTGGACTTCGTGATCTAGATCAAATCATTCAACTATTAGGAGAATTAGTTATTTCAGGACAGTTCATCAGGGAAATTGGTGAACAACAATCCTATTCAAGAGATTTCAAAGAGAATTTAGCAAGTTATGAAAGAACCATTGCGAATATTCAGGATTTAGT
>JAEOSP010000100.1 GCA_016840305.1 Candidatus Hodarchaeota archaeon | reverse complement strand
TGTATTCTTGGTTGACATCTATGTCATCTATTTGTATTTTGAATTCAATTTTTCTTAGAACATTCCATTAAAATTTTGTACGTACATTTTCACCGGGCACATAAGTTGGATTGGTTAAAGTTCATAATAATGGTTTTATTCCCGTATATCTTAGTAATCTATGCATATTGGATGAGAGACCACGGGAAACCCTTTTGGTCAATCCGAAAGTTCATTCATACCCTTGGATTAATCATTGTAGCTGTATACGCATCCTATCTAGAGACACTCACAGAAATATTAATTGTCCTTTTCATGTTTCTAACAGTTTTATTGATATTGACGCTAATTCCAAGTATTAAGCTGTTTTTTACTTTAATTGAAATGGGAACACGACAAGGTGAAAAAGAAAGCGAATCTATCATTAACACATCTCTTACTTCAACGGGTATGATTTTCTTGTTACTGGTTTTTTTTGACATCAGATGGATCTTTATGGCTGGCGTTTTATCTGTTGCTCTCGGTGATGGATTCGGAGAATTTATTGGCAAACCATATGGAAAGCATAAGTATGTGATTACTTCACCAAAATCAGTTGAAGGATCTATAGGCGTATTTATGGGCACATTAATTGGTGCACTAATTGCATTCCTTAGCTTGTATTCAACGACAATAAATGAATATGAATTATTTATTTTAATTATTGCTTCTTTAGCAGCAATGATAATAGAGGCAGTATCGATTTCCTTTATGGATAATATATTGATGCCTTGGACAGTTGCTGGAATACTTAGGATTTTCATTTAGATTTGTTATTATGAAATACAATTTAACCAAATCATCCAATTCTGCGTAGGCAGTTTTTTACTCTGCTATGTAAAATCATTATTTGTGTTCTGGAAGAGAAAGAAGGAGGAAACTAAGTCAGATTTAGAGCTACCTTCCTTAGATCAATTGGAAAGATGGGTAAGCGTCCTCATTAAAAAACTTGGTCTGAAAGAAGGAACATTCACAATTTTACCAGCGTTTGGCGGAATCTTGCTCTTTGTTAGAGAAGAAGGATTATCATGGATACCAAATACCGAGATCAAAGAAGCAATGGGAAAGGTTGATGCCGTCAGATTGGCCGATGCAACAACGACACTAGGAAGTGTTGCTGCTGTTGTAGCAACCGGTGGTCCTCTTCCAATTCTACTTGTCTATGGATTAAAGGGATCTTATAGAACAATAGCTAAACCCCCTCCTGTAATCTCTCGGTCATACCTAAAATCAATGATCAAAGAGGTAACAATCAGAGAGAAGAAGATCCCGGTAAAATTACTTAAAAAAATTGAGCAGGATCCCTTTGCGAAAGGGAAGGAAGAGCCTCATAGTACTAAAACACATGTGGTCACAATTACTCGGAAATTCCTAGATCTTCCTAAGAAAAGTTCCAAAGCTTATCAAGTATTAAATGGCTTAAAATCGTTCTTGATACGAAGCATTGAGCCAGAATTTCTTATTCCAAGTCAGTCTGATATCACCATGTTTGCCAAAATCCTTGAAGAAAACCAAGTGGCAGTAAGATGGGAGCATCAAACAGAACCAGAAAATGAGCTCAGAGAAGAAAATTAGTGGAAACCAACAATAAAATCGACTTGTTTCCAAAAATTGGGATTGGTTGAAAAGTTATCTAATACTAAATCAAGTAGGGAAGAATCACCTCTTAATTGATCAGCAAATGAATTTGGCCAAGCAGCAATAATATGCACACCACCTTCAGCTAAGGAACCGAGAAGCAAACCAATTCTCTGCGAATTTTCATTAACAATTCCGAGCAAGGCCCAAATTGCCATACCTGTCATATCTTCCCCTTTATCTGATAGTATCTTTTTGAGATTACGAAATATTGAATAATGACTGTATTGTTTTGTATGACCAATAATTGTATCTACAAAATGCCTTTCGATAGTGGGTTCTCCTAGGATGTTACTTGTATCAATAAAGTGAAGCTCTAAGTCATCCTCGGCTCCAGTACTTGTACCTTCAAGAGTTAATTTCCATTCGAGTCCCATAGTTTATATTGCATTTTTTCTCCTTTTTTTACTTATTGAGAAAATTTTGTCAGAAATCAAAAACATGAGTCAATTTCCAGTGAAATAATATATTAAGGAAATTATTATTCCGCGAAACGGATGAAATTAGTAGATAAAATGCTTATATTCATTCTATTTGTTTTTTCCCGAATTTGGCTTTCGCTCATTAGTTCAAATCCTGTAGGTGTTGATGCATGGGATTACATGCACTGGATAAAGTTAACAGTTAATAGTGAAACTCTTT
>JAEOSP010000099.1 GCA_016840305.1 Candidatus Hodarchaeota archaeon | reverse complement strand
CAACCTTATAATAAGAGCGTTTTTATGACAACCCATAATTCTTATCGGTGGTCCTTAATACAGCAGCTTGATTACGGGATTCGAGGACTTGAGCTTGATATTCATGATAGTTGGACATTATTTGAACGAATCAAGAGATTTTTAACTCGTCTGAAACTTTTTCGTGGAAAAGGGATTTTTAAGGTTGGCCATTGGACCCCTGGACATGAAGTAAATCATAAAGCTACTGGACATCCACGTGGTAACAATCTCAAAGACTGGTTAGAAGTAATAAATAACTGGTCAAAACGAAAGCCAAATCATGCACCTATTACTATTTTTTTAGATATCAAAAAAGATCTCCAAGACAGAAATAATCGTCCTCCCAATAAATTCGGCCTTATTCGATTCAATGAGCAAATATCTAATGCACTTGAATTAAAAACAAAGTCCAGTCGTTGGAAAAGGTTTTTTACCAAGAAAGACTATCAACGACAATTTGGTGAATATGGAAGCTCTTGGCCTACAATTGGCGAATTGAGAGGAAGGATTATCATCGTTCTTATGAGTTTCCATGTATTTCCTAACATAATCGAAGAATTATTACCAATTGTTGATATTTATGGCATTTCTCTTATGTATACTCGGCAAACTTATCAAACAGGAGAGATTGATGGGCAGATCATTAAACCATTATGTTTTATTGCATTCAATCAAGATGACCGTGAAAAAGAAGGCTACTATCCTTCACTAGAAAGAGAATCAATGTTTGTTACAGGTTATTCCCCCGATGAGTTTCATTCTTTTTGGAGCAAAGGAAAAATCATTCGGACTGATTACAATCCTAATGCTGAATGGCCCCCCTTTCCTCCCTATGTTAATTTTCCTGCAACAAATAATTGGACTGATCCTAAGTATAAAAATGCAACAAATAATTGGGCTGTATGATTAACAATAGGAATTTTCCCTTTTTTAAATTGCTCAAGTGTACAAATAAATGGAGTAAAACAAATTATAGATTAAGATCTATTAAAAGAAAAACTTCCTCTTGGTTTAGAAAAACTCAAAGAGGAAGGGAGATTAAACTAAAGTAGAGGTCTGGTTTGACGACGCTCAAGATTTACTCGCTTTTAATCATGAAAATCCATAAAAAGAGAATATTCGTGTTTAATCACTGACCCAGTTTCAAATTGATTTATATCCGTCATTTTTTTTCTGGGAACTTTTTCCTACTAGTTTACTCTTGAATATTGTATTTTGATGATGAATTTGATGGATTAGTCAATATTCTAAAAATCTGATTGCATTCTGTCTTCACATCAAAAGAGTTTCTTTTCACTTCTCCTATCTAAACCAGCCTTTTACGACACTGAAATAGCCATTTTAACATTTATATGCTTTACTTCCATTCTCTTTCAAACCCAAGATAAATGAATCAATAAAACACAGCTTTTTCTTCCAATATTACAATTTTATTTGTAAAATTAATTGTTTTGATTTTCCACAAGTTTACGGGAATAATTCAAAACAGCCTTAATATCTTCTGGTGAAAGACTGGGATATGCCTCTATTACTTTCTCAAATGATGCTCCTTCAGCAATCCAATCTAAAATTATAGAAATAAATATTCTAGTCCCCTTAATTCTTGGTTTGCCATGACATATATCTGGATGAATCACAATCCGATCCATTAGTTCAATCTCTTCATCACTCATGACTATCAAGTCTTAAGTATGTATTAGAATATAAAAAGTTTTGTCTCCATCTTTTTCCTATATCTTATTCTAGAACTGCTAACAATGAAGAACCTACCTTTCCTATCTAAACCAGCCTTTTACGCCATTTAAATCCAATGAGAAAACTTATATAATGTGAATTCACATAAATATGTGATAACAATGGCGAATATTACACTCTCTCTACCTGAAGAATTATATCAGAAACTTAAAGGTCATCCAGAAATCCGATGGAGCGAGATCGCTCGGAAAGCAATCCAGCAATACTTAGATGAACTTGAATTATTAGACAAATTAACAGCAAAAAGTCTCTTAACTGATGATGATGTAAGAGAGTTGAGTGATCTGATTGACACCCAGGTTGTAAATAAATTATCCAAGTATCAATCGGAATAGGATGTCAATAAATAAATGAAACTGGTCATTGACACAAATATCATTATTTCCGCGCTTATTCGGGGGGGTATAACACGAAAAATGTTACTATTTCCAGGAATTAAGCTTGTTACGCCTGAAATTACATTCAAGGAAATCGAAAACCATATAGGTATAATATCTACAAAAAGTAAGCTCCCAGAAGATGATATTAAACAAATGCTTGATGTTCTTATTAGAAATATAGAAACCATCCCTGAATCGCGTTGGTGGAAACATTATACTCAAGCAGAAAATTTAATTGGGAAAAAAGATCCAAACGATGTTCCTTTCATTGCTGTTGCCTTTGCTTTGAATGTTGATGGTATTTGGTTGAACGATAGAGATTTTGAATTCCAATCCCAATTTAAAGTTTGAAAAACAACCGAATTGGCTCTAAATCTTGGTTTTATTTATGAAAAGGAATATAACCTTGGTTAATGATAGAAAAACGAGAAATGTTTTTATTTTCTAGATTTTCTTATTTGGCTGGTTTAGATTACAAAAGTATATACTAGGGTATATAATTTCATCAATTCATTTGTGAAGATTTAGTCAATTAAGGTCTATTCTATCGAATAGAATTGTAATTCAGAATGTTATTCTAGGTTTGAACCATTGATTGAGATT
>JAEOSP010000010.1 GCA_016840305.1 Candidatus Hodarchaeota archaeon | reverse complement strand
GGGGAACAACAACGAGTAGCTATTGCAAGAGCATTAGCTAAAAAACCTAAGATATTATTAGCTGATGAACCAACAGGGAATATAGATAGTGAAGCAACTGGGAAAATACTGAAATTACTAAAAAAAATTAACAAAGACCACAATGTTACAATGATACTGATTACACACAACGTCGGAATTTCATATCTAGCAGATAAAGTCATTTATTTACGAGACGGCAAGATTTTCGGAACTTCAGCCTATGATCGAGCTAAAGAAGAAGAATTTTGGGACAGCCTCACAACTGCTCCAGCCATTGAAAAAATATAACTTACGGAGGTTTTGGAAATGAAGTTATTTTTTCTAAAGACTTGGAGAGATTTAAAACGAAGGAAAATGCGATCTATTCCTATATTCATTGTCATTATCATAGGTGGGATGGCCGCAATCATGTACAGCAATATTTATCTCACATGGGCTGAAGCTACCGATGCTTCTTGGGGAAATCTTAGGCATCATCATCTTCTGGTAACAGTTACTCCCGCAGATGCAGCAGATCTAACGCAACTTGTGAATCAAGCGAAAATAAACTCAGGGATAGATCCTGATTTTGAAGTCCGATCTTTTATTGAAGTTAAAGTTAGTAAAGATACCGGAGAAACAGGGATTACTGCTCAACTTTACGGAGTTAATAGTTCTCGTCCGTTACAAGTAGATAAATTATATTATCATACAAGTGCGATTGAGACTTTATATGATTCTAATTCTCCCAATGTGTCAATAGTTGACAAATTAACAGCTGAACTTAATGATTGGCAAGTTGGCGGACACCTTACAATTATACCTAATGTTCCACAATCTGAACCTTTTATGCTGAGTACAATAGCTTATGTGGATTCACCTGAATATATGGTAGCACCTGGAGCAGCTGCAAGTGAATTTTTTGACTTTTGGTCTGGACCTGTAATTTGGATGCGGTATACTGAATTATTGAGTGTTACAAATAATGAAGTCAAAGCTAATCAAGTAGCATTTCATTTTGATGATCCCTCTGAGAAAAATTTGTTTCTAGGAGAATTCATTACAGTACTAGGCGAAGAGAACATATTGAATACCGAGGGAAGAAATTTTTACATAGACGTAATAGGTTTAGAGTTACTAGGTATGGGTGTTATAATGGCCATAACTTTTACTGGGATAGCTGCAGTCTTACTATTTATCGTCCTTAAAAGAATAATAGAAGAAGAGCTTCCTACTTTAGGTCTGTTTAAATCTTTAGGGTTTACAAATCGTGAACTAATGATGAGCACAATTTTTTATTCTTTGATCATCAGCTTGATTGGCGGGATTATTGGTTCCATATGTGGCGCGATTGTCGGAATAAGCCTAAGTGATTATATGATTTTTGAATTATCTGGGATAAAAAAACTACCGACTGTACAAACCTTAGGAATAGTTTCATTATTACCTGCAATAAGCTATTTTCTTCTTACATGTATCTTGACATCGGTAAGCTCCATCTTTGCTGTTAGAAAGATTTTCCAGATGCAGCCATTAGACGCAATGAAACCTAAAGCAAAATTCCAACCAGGTAAATTCACTTTATTTGAACGTATTACAACTAAATTTCGTCCCCTTTCTCCTCTCTCAAAATTCTCAATTCGCTCTATTTTCCAAGAGAAGAGAAAAACGTACTTTGTTCTAGCGGGTATCTTTCTAGCAACGTTTGTTTCGTTCTTTGGATCAAATGTCACAATTAATTACTTATCAGGTTTTGATAAACAAATGAATTATTATCAAGATTGGGATATTCAGGCAATTTTTAGCAATTATCAAAATGACAGCCAAATTACCGCTTTACTTCAAGAGAATGCAGGAAAGATTGATGAAAGTGAGTTAGCTTTGCTTGTTCCTATTCGGTTTTCACAAGACTTGTCACGAATTTATAGTTTGACAGGATTGACTCCCAATTCTAATATGCGGCGTTTTGATAATGATATATTTCCTGCAGAAGGAGAACTTGTAATAAGTAAAGATTTAGCACTGAAATTTAAAGTTAAATCAGGAGATAATATCAAAATCAAAGTTTCTACTGAAGAATACACCTTAAACATAGGAAACATTCTAAATGAAATGACTGGATCAGGGATTTACTGCACAATCGATACAGCACGTATGCTAGTTCAATTAGAGGATAATAGCTCAAACGCTATCTATATCAAGACTTCAGATTCAGATCAACTTTCGTCAAAGCTAGAATTAGAGTCCCAAGTGTACAAAGTCATTAACAAGGATGATCTCAAAGAAACTGTTGATATAGTTAATAGCTTGACCATAGTACTAATTTTTCTTGCATTGTTTGCTGGTCTATTAGTTGGAGTTTCTATTGCAGTTACGGTAATTTCCATTTCGATTTCTGAACGAATGCACGATTTCATCAGCTTTAGAGCATTAGGAGTTTCAAACAAGGAAATATTTACAAATATTCTACTAGAACTAGTAATCACTGGAATTGGTGGTTTAGTTTTTGGTTTTATTGGTAGTGTATTTATGATAAACGTACTATATGATTGGACTGCAACAATTGGTATAATTTTTGTATTTGAGTTATCACCAGTCAGTATTGCAATAACAGTTCTGAATGTATGTTTAGGAATTGTTTTAGCTGCTCGTTTCTCTCTCCGATCACTCTTTCGTGCCACAATTTCTGAAGAAACTGTAAGTAGGATTATTGGCTAAAGAAACTTCTTTAGCCTACTTCCTCTTTTTTTTGTAAGGTTGGGTTTTTAATGATTTCTTCCCATGTGGGATAATTTCCATCGAAAATTTAATCTCACCAAGAGGAAATTTTATTTCTCAACATTGTCAAAAGCCAAGAAGCGATAGGTACCAATTTTCTTTTGCTATTTCATCCAAAAAACTTTTCCACACAGTTTGGACATAAAATAATCGGTTCATCGCGTTCTCGTTTGATTTCATGCATATGAGTCTTACAGATCAAGTTTTTACAGATATTACAAGAGCTTCGTGCTTCTTCTGTTCTGCAAATGTAGCAATATTCAGTTGTAGTTGATTCTCGTTTCATTAAAGACGGAAATAAGCGAATCTCAATCATATCAACAATATTTGGAGAAATTTTTTGTCTATTTAATTCATCCTTTAATATTCGCCACGTTTCAGTTGTTAGATTTCGTCTAGTCCATTCCTCTAACTGCTCTGCTAAATTAAGGTATTCTTCCATTGGTTCAATAAGTCGTTCTGGATGTAGAACGACTGCAGGAGTAATGAATATTTGCTTCCGTCCATCAAGAATGAGTCCTCTTTCGAATATTATGCCTGCATTTAACATAATCTTCAAGTGATGGTTCAGGCTTGCACGATTGAGATCATACTTCTTAGCTAGTTCACTTTTTGAAATAAAAATTCTTTGCAGGATATATTCATACAACTCTATTCGCCTCTCGTTGTCTAATGCTTCAAAAATTTGTTTATATTTCTTAAGAGTCATTTTGATTAATTCCCAATTGCTTGGAGACTCATAAAATTCTTATGAACATCCTGAATTGTAGTCAATGGTTATTTCACAAGGAGAATTAAAAATGTTCTAATAATAAAGAGAATTATTTTTAATACAAATTACATACGAAATACGCCCCCGAGCCAACATAGTTCAATGAATTTTAATTATTCGATACAAAATCTTGGAGGGTGGAAATATTAAAAACAAAAATAAATCTTATCAACGTACGATTGTACGTTATTAAAAAGTCCAATTTCGCGTTATTAATGCATTTGATGAGCTCAACGAAAATTTTCAAAGAGGTTTAGAATTGAAATGGTTCAGATTCTGAAAAAAGAAAGAAAAGAGAAGATAGAACGCGCAGCTCTTGATGAATTTATGTTAAAGGGCTTCTTAAATGCATCCATGAGAAATATCGCTCAGAATGCACAAATCAGTACAAGTAATCTGTATAATTATTTTGAAAGTAAAGAAAAATTATTTTATTCGATAACTGATGAAGTTTACAATATTATCAACAATCTGGTAAGAGATCTTACACGAACAGAAAGGGAAATTGGAAGAGAGAATTTTTTTGAACGCGTCAGCAATTTAATTGCAAAACCAATCAGGAATTTAATAAAAAATCATCGAGAGAAATTTCTGCTGATTATGGAGGGTAGTCAAGGTACAAAATATGAAAATTTTCAGGAAAAACTAGTAATAATAATTGAAAGGCATTTTACTGAGCATTTACTAGCAATTGAAACCACAGTGACTCAAGATTTGGCAGATACTTTTATATTTCATATTCTGGCTAGAAATTTATTAGAAGGGTTATTAGAAATC
>JAEOSP010000098.1 GCA_016840305.1 Candidatus Hodarchaeota archaeon | reverse complement strand
TTTTTTTACTGGCATTGATTCTCCAGTGATCATTGACTCATCAACTGCTGATTTACCTTCAGTGACAGTTCCATCTACAGGTATCTTTTCTCCTGGTCGGATAAGAACTGTCATCCCTACAATAACATCCTCAATTGGAATTTTCCTCTCTTTATCATTTTTTGAAATAATTGTTGCTTCTTTCGCCTGAAGATCAATCAAAGCACGAATGGCCTGAGAGGTTTGCCCTTTGGCCCGTGCTTCTAAGAATTTCCCTAGTAATAGGAATGTTATAAGAAAGGCTGCAGTTTCGAAGAATACTTCTGCTTTTAAAACAAATAAAGAGATTACGGAGTACCAAAAAGCCGCATTGGTACCCATGAAGACAAGTACGTCCATGTTGAACTGACGATGTTTAAGAACCTTTATTGCACCTCTATGAAATTGTCTCCCCGCTACAAAAACAACAGGAATAGTAAAAAGCATAACAATAAACTGACGTGTGTTAATTCCTTCAATAAAAGCTTCAGGCAAAGGTAAAGGAAGTCTAAGACCTAATACAAATCCTAAACTGTACAATAAAACTGGAATGGTAAATATAATGGCAATCATTAAGTTAGTTTTTTGACGAGTATATTCTCTTTCTCTTGCTTCCTTCTCCCGATCCTCAGAACCCTTTTCGGTTGCGATTGTAAATGCTTTGTATCCTACATCATTAATCTGATTAATTATTTTCGAAGGGTTAGTAATTTCAGGGTCAAATTCAATATGTGCTCTTTCAGTTGCTAAATTTACGACATAATCAACAATGCCTTCACTTTTTTTCAGAGAATTCTCAATTGTGCTTACGCAGCTAGCACAAGTCATACCTTCGATTCCCAAATCAATTTTATTAGGATATTTATCTTTTTGTGCTAAATCCTTGGCTCCATATCCAATCTCTTCAATTTCTTTGATTAAATGACCTGTCTCGACTTCACGAGGATCAATTAAAATCTTTGCTTTTTCAGTCATAAGATTTATGGTAATATTATGAACTCCCTTAACTTTTTTTAGACCTTTTTCTATATTAGCAACACAAGAAGCGCAGGTCATTCCAGTTATTGCTAATTTTACTTCATTTAATTCAGAAGGGGTAAATGGATCAGTTAATGAAACTGTGGATGAATCTCGAGAATTCACAACATATGAACGAGGGTCTTGATCCACTTCTTTCAATAAACCTTTCTGAGTAATAAGGGGTTTCCCACAATGAAATGGAATTGGTTTGTGTCCGCAGGAAGGACCCATCCAACATACTAACTTTTCTTCACCTTCAACTGTTTCAATGTGCATTGGTTGATTGCAATGAATAGGAATAGGCTCTGAATAGTCACAGGTTTGGCACATCAAAAGCGAATCTTGATCACGATTAGTAGAAGTTATTTTAGTTTTTTTTTTCTCCTCAGGTACATGAATTTTAAAATCAGTATTCTGCTGTTCTAATTTATCATCTTTGGGTTCTTTCACAATAGTCATTGGGTACCCATGATGTTGAGGAACATCTTCCACCCCGCAAGAAGGACCCATCCAACATACAAACTTTTCTATACCTTCAATAGTCTCAATATGCATCGGTTGCTTACAATGCATAGGGATAGGTTCGGTATAATTACATTTCACACAATTTAATTGAAAAGACATGTTATTTTCACCTTGATTATCAAAATTTCTTCAGTAAGGGGCTACACAGGAATAAATGCTGGATATTCATATACATTGAAGTTTCCTCAAATGTCAACCTGTTAAGGCCCTTTTTTCTGAATATCGAGGGAGAAAGCTATCCTTATAGGTAGATCTGCTTAAATTTTAAAATGTTTTAAAGAAGAGTTTGGATAATTTGGAAGGCTTAATTAGCAAAAACCAAAGCTCGAAACATGGTCATTTTAGATAATTCTTTAAAATTTAAAGTAAATACTATTTTCAATTCAAAAATCTGAACAGTCACTTTGTAGGTTGTAACAAAAAAATGCCAAATATTGACCTTGATGCTTCTGATTTAACCATACTAAACAGATTAAATGAGAAAGGACGTGCTACTTATTCCGAACTTGCGGAAGAGCTTAAGATTTCGGTTCCTACTGTGAAATCAAGAATTGAAAATTTAATTAACAAGGGAGTAATAAAGCAATTTGGTATTTATCTTAATCCTCACACATTTACTACTAATACTTCCGCAATGTTATATTTTCAAGTTATATCAGGAGAAAAAAAACTGTTTTTGAAGCAAATAGAAGAACTTGAAGAAATAAAGGCCGTTTATGAAGTATTGGACGAATATAATATTGTAGCTTTAACCCAATTTCAATCAATGAATATGCATAATGAAATTTTTGAGAAACTCCAAACCCATCAATCAGTTAAGAAGGGAAAAATTCAGATTGTACTAGCAGAAGTTTTCTCAAAACCACATAAGGTACCGCAAAATACAATACAACTCAACGTGAAGTGCGAGTATTGCGGAAAGAGAATATCTGATGAGTACGAAAGCTTAAAAACTGAAGACACTCGTCATTACTTTTGTTGCACAAGCTGTTTGAATAATTACAAGAAATGGAGGAAAGAGATAACTTCAAAATTTATTTCTAGCTCTGAATGAATATTCAAAGGAAAAATTCAGAGGCCAGCATCTTCTTTTAATAAAGGTGCTATATCAATTTTCTCCCATGTGAAATCCGGATCATTTCTACCAAAATGCCCGTACGAAGCAGTTTTCGCATAAATTGGGCGTTTGAGATCTAAGCGTTTAATAATCATACCTGGTCTAAAATCAAAGTGTTTTTTGATTAAATGTAAAATATCGATTTCGGGAATTCGATTCGTCCCTTTGGAATTTAGATTAATATTGAGGGGTTCGGGAATACCGATTGCATAAGAGATTTGAATTTCGCATTCATCTGCTAAACCAGCAGCAACAACATTTTTTGCGGCCCATCGTGCTGCATATGATCCTGAGCGGTCAACCTTTGAAGGATCTTTTCCTGAAAAACATCCACCGCCATGAGATCCCACTCCACCATATGTGTCTACAATAATCTTCCTGCCAGTTAACCCAGTATCCCCATGTGGTCCACCAATAACAAATCGACCTGTTTCGTTTACAAAGAATTCAGTATTTTCTGTTAAATAATTGGAAGGAATCACAGGGTAAATAACTTCTTC
>JAEOSP010000097.1 GCA_016840305.1 Candidatus Hodarchaeota archaeon | reverse complement strand
CCCGCAATTTTTTTTATTTGGGAAATTTTACCCTTATCAATATATTCTTCTAACAATTCATTGAAATTGTTATCTTTGAAGGATTTGCCAACCTTGGATATAAATTTCTGATAAAAATTCAGATTGTGGGCCATGGTCTGGAAAGGATAAGGTGCATCGGATTTGCAAGCCTCACAACTACATTCTATTAAGTCCTTTTGTACAAAGTGAAGAAGTTGTCCTGTTTTGGGATTAACAACATTTTTGCACCATTCCAGGCCATCATACATGTCTGCTCCACACAGGCTGTATATGAGAATAGAAATTGGATTGCCTGTTCCCAAGAGATGTAATGGGATAGGAATATCTGTTTTGTTTAGTTCATCCCTAATACGTTTGACGGTCTTTGCCCTCTCAAAGATACTGTAGCCCAACTCTCTTTCAGGCACTGATATTACCTCAGGATTTATTTGATCTACAACCCGTTTTATTATCTTTGGAACCAAATCAGGGGTTGAATGGATAATTGGAACAGTGGTTCCGCTTCTCTGCAGAGCTGCAGTTTTTGCAATTAGGGTTATTGTTTCCTTGATGTATTCATTTTGCTTGTCGTTCCAGAATAGGTCATATGAGAAACAAAAATCTACTGATATTTCTTTTAATATTGATTCAAGGTTTTTTATGCTCCATTGATCATCATTATGCCAAAAGGATTCGTAATTACCGCTATCTAGAAAAGTAAATAAACCCTGTTCAGTCGATTCTGATACTTTCTTAAATAATTCCTTTTTTACTTTATCTTCTGAATAGTAGATGTCATATGCAGAGACGAGATAACCTGGATATTGAACCTTTTTTATTAGATCAACATATTCTATTGGAGAGAAGTTGGTTTTAACAGTTGAAACTGCTGGGAAGAAGAAAGGTGTTTTCAGTTCCTTTTTATATTCTTCGATTGAGAAGGTTCTAGGAGATTCTTGTGTTATTTGCAAACTTAATCACCTACCATTTTTACCTTTTTTAGTAGTTACAATCCATTTAGTATGTTCCTGTGAAATAAGAGATCCAGCTCTTTCAACAAAGAGTTTTTCGGGGTCGGATGTATCCTGATATTCACCAATTTTATATTCATAAGAATCTTTTTCTTTTTTGAGTGTCTCACAAGTTGTTCTATAATTGTGCCAATGTTCCTCAAATTTACAATATTTTAGAATACCTGTTCCTATGGCAACTATGGCCGCTAGAATCACGGTTGGCCATTTGTATTCTAATACAGCAATAACTGGGACAATTGCTGCGATGATAATAACTAATATTTGAAAGATATTATTCCATCTTTTATTAGAGATGGCTTTTTCATCATACCATTTTACTTGCGGTTCGTATTTTTCTTTCAGATACTTATTAAAGTCTCCCTTTTTCACTTGAATCCCATCCTCATGTAAATATGAATTTCTTAAATAAACTATTTATTATTGGATTTAGCGTGTTCTGGGAGTTTATAACCTTCTTTTTTATATTCTGCAATTGGTGCAATAGAAATACCACCTCGTGGATAAAAATCTCCTGTTACCTGCATCCATCTGGGATCGCATATCTTGATGCAATCATCTAATATTTTGTTCACAGAGTCTTCATAGAATATACCGAAATTCCGGTATGAGTAAATGTATAATTTCAATGATTTTGATTCAATGCATTTTTTATCTGGAATATATTTGATATAGATAGTTGCAAAATCAGGCTGGCCTGTTACTGGGCATATGCAAGTGAATTCTGGAATTTTTATGTTGATTACATAATCCCGTTTCTGGTATTTGTTTTGAAACGTTTCTAGAATTTTAGCATCTGGTTTATCATATACATGTTTAGCAACTTTACCTAGAACTGAATCTTTCAGTTCTTCTTTCCTCTCCATTTAAACTCAACTATACAATGTTTATTTGTTTATAATATATAATGGCCGTTGCTCTGACGGCCTAAATAAAATCAGACCTGCGTTTTATTTCCTAGACAGCTTGACCGCTATTGATAGGTGGGCCACCAGCGTTAATCCAATACAAAGATG
>JAEOSP010000096.1 GCA_016840305.1 Candidatus Hodarchaeota archaeon | reverse complement strand
TAATTCCAGCAAATCTTGGGGTAACTTTTTCTACTATTCGCGAAAACCGTTAAAAGCTCTAAAATATTTTGAAAGAGCGGAAAAAGAAACGTCTTTTTCAGAAAATTATATTCCACTTGAATCGAAAAACTATTCTGAAATAGTACAGGATTCGGTTGAACATAGAACTGAATTAATGGCTTTAATTGCGGACTGTAAAGGAGTAATAGAGAAACAGAAAGATAATTGGACCGAGGCTTTAGAGCATTTTAGAGATGAACAAGATAAATGGAAGAAACTAGATTCTAGTGGAGGAAAATACGCTCAATCTCTGAAACTTAAGTCAGCTATTCAATCAAGTGAAAGAGAAATTCAAATATGTCTTACTATGATTTCTTTTCAGGATTCTAAAGTTAATAATGCTTTGGAACACGCTGAATCCGCTATTGCGGCAGCAGAGAGAGCGATCCAAGAATACCCAACTTGGATCTACTATCAAAAAAATCTTGCGTCTACCCTTTCATTAAAAATACATTTAGAAAATTATGTAAAAATAACAAAATTGAGTGAAGAAATTCTAAAGACAGTTAAACCAACATTTCAGAAAATTGAAAGTCAGATAAATAAACTCCAAGAAGACAAATTAAATAAGGAAGTTGAATACTATCTTAGACACGAACATCAATACACGGAAACACGCTGTCATTATAAACCTCCATATCTGCAGGATAAAGAAATTGATGTTTATGCTATCAAAGGAGGGCGAAGAAGTACAATAACTGTCTGTGAGTGTAAGTTAAGGTTTAAAAATAGATCAATTGATAGTTCAGAAATCGATAAATTTAGAAAAAAAATACGAAAAATTCGTAAATACGAAAATAATAAAGCAAGAGATGAAGGGAAAAGTGTTAAAGTATATGCTTGGTTTGTCACAAACGCAGATTGTGCAAATTCAGACGCATCTGATATCGCTAAGAAGAACAAGATAAAAATAATCCAAGCTAAAATACCTAGAGATTTTTCAAATAAAGCGGATTGGTCAGTATATTCTGTAAAACCAATAAGTTAGCTTTTTACTGAAATTCTGCGCGCGCATGTTATTGAGGAAAAATAAGTTTGCTAGCTATCTTTTACTTTAAATTCATCAAGTGTGAAACTAACACTGTATAAAAATAATTGAATGTTTTTTAGGATTTTTAGAGCATATTCCAATTTGGTATCGTGTTCTGCTGCAATGATTATCCCGTGAACATTCTTGTCTTTTTTCTTCTCCATAATCCAACCCATATAACGTGTTAATTGCCCTACTGTATCATCACTAGTTTGATTCTTTTTAAGTTCAATCACTACATGGCTTTTATTTTTTTTTATCTCTAGCCAAAATATCTATTTTACCTATGTCTGTTTTATACTGCTGACTAATTAATTCTCCATCCTCGATTATCAAATCATATTTCTTGCCTAATTCTATGTTGTCCCAATTATGTATAATGAAATCTTCAAGTTGTTTCTCCTGGTAGAATAATCCTTGATTCAAGGGGGAGTCTTTTTTTGTCACTTCAATTGAAACAATTCTTTTATAATAATCCAAAATTGTTGATAAGTCAGATGCAATATCTTTCTCAGTTATAGTTCTCTCGTCATCGGGATAATTGTATTCTATTTTTCCATCATCAAATTGAATTTGGTATGATTTAAACACAAAAGAATCACCATACCGTGGAACCTTTGTGTCAAAATATGCTTGAATGGTTTGTGAAGAGCTCGATATTTCTGTTGGCCACGTATCAGCAAACTCCTCAGTTTCACTTACACCATAAGCAAGAATAAGCGAATTAAGTTCTTTGTAGTATAGATAAACTGGATAAAATCCTTTACTAACTCGCATTTCAGGAGCGATAAAAGCAATCCAAGGAATACGTGCAGGAGAACCCATTCCAAAAGATACTCTCATCTTTAAGCCGTTCCATTCTTTTGGATAAGACGAGGTTTTGAGATCAGTTCCCTGAGCTTGTATCAAAAAGGAATTGAGTACTGTTATCCAATTATCCATAGACTAAATTCCTCTCCTATACTTTTTAAGATCTAAGTTCCTTAACTAGGTATCTCTAGGGTACCATTTTGCATGTGATAATTTTAAAAAAAACCTAGATCGAAGGTGACTAGCTAGATGCATGTATGCGTCGTGACATCTAGATAGGGGTTATAAAGGTTTCAATTCAACGTTAACATTTTTGATATCTATAAGAAGTTTATGCATGCATTTTTTTTACTAGTTTTTCCTATCCTTTTTCCTGTTTTCCTTTTCTCCTGTCCTATTTTTTCGGATGATTATTAAAAACCTGTTAAAGGTGAACTGTAAATTGTGAAGGCATATTTAATTGGGATTCTCTTTAGTATGATGTTGATGAGAAGAATTGTCAGCAAGTCAATTTCCATGTCTCATTAGCGATAAACGATCGTGTCAAGCTTCAAGTCTAAGAGATATGGTGTTCATAATTGGTTCAGGTAGCCGTGAATTTAAAGAAGACATTGATGCGATTGTGGAAATTCTGGAAGGATTCGGACTCGAAGGATACTTCGCTCTACTAAGCGAAAAAGAGAAAGGGCTTGACGCTTTCTGTGATAAGATCTGTTCGAAAATCAGGGAGTCTCAGTTTTGCGTAGTCATGCTAAACGATCCAGTTGCTCGAAGACAGATCGAGGGAACTGAAGACCGATTCGAACCCGTTAGAGTTCCTAGTGCAAATGTGTATTATGAGTTCGGAATGGCAGTAGCACTTGGAAAAAACGTTATCCCCATTGTGCAAAGTGGCTTTAGTTTGCCCTTTGATGTTCAGCATCTTGACGTAGTATATTACGATAGTTTAGACGACTTGGCAAAATTAAAGAAGTCAATCCGTGCAACTCTTAAAAAGAAGATAAAAAAAGTCGTAGGAGAGAATTTAGAACTTGTCAAGCTTATTTATGGTCCTCTTTATAACGAGATTGATCGTTTCCTTTCTAGACGAGACAAGTTCACACCATTTAACCGATCAGAATACTCCACGATTCTAACTCAGTACAAGTATTTACTAGACTCAATTGATACAGATTTTCAAAAAGAAATTACTTTGTTCCATAGTGAATTAGAGGACTTTAACAGAGGCATCTCCGCAGCCCAGGTAATAATACGTGGAATTGTTGCAGAACAGATTTCAGATTTTTTCAAAATACCCTTAAAAAGTTCGTTATCGATATCTGTTGGTCTGGAAACTAACATTAGCCACATACATCCTACAGTAACCCAAATCCTCATACGAAAAACCACACCTGAACTATTTTTACAAGCTCAAGGCTCTCCTGAAACAATTAAAAAAATTTCATATAAATTGAAAACTCC
>JAEOSP010000095.1 GCA_016840305.1 Candidatus Hodarchaeota archaeon | reverse complement strand
TCTTTTTATTTCCAGGCATGCTTCATACCGGACTAGAATACCTCGGCAGTATATATAGAGTTTATATTTATTCTGACACAACGCTTTGTTTGATATACAACAATTACTATGCGATCTATAAATATAATGACAATCGCAATGAATTCTTATTTTTAATCTTAATTTTTAACCGTTTCTTGGGGTTAAATTATGAGTTTTTTGATCTTTTCTCGTGTGAGCTTATCTTAATATTATTATAAAACGTTATACTAACAGAAGTGCTCATGAATTAACGTTGGGGAGAGATAATCCTTGAATCAGTTTATTTTCTGTTTGCTCTTAGTAGAATTTCAATACCCATTTTGAAAGAGACATTTAAATTAAACATAAGTCGATTTACTTGTTAGAGATTTGAAAAGAGCTTAATTTAAGTGTAATTAAGGCAGAAAAAACCTGAAAAACTTAGTATGTATTTTTTTGTCGGCTCTAAAAAGTTTGATATTATTTCACTAGACTTTAAAAATACGAGGATTAATATAGGGAATAAATAGAAATTTCTGAACTGATGAAAAGGAGACTAATTCATTGAGAGAAACATTCGTTAAGGCATCAAAAGGACTACTAACATTTACAACACTCGGTATTGTGAGCATATTATTTGGTTTTCTCTATTTCACGGGCGCAGCTTCATCAAACAGGTTGTTAATAGGTTTTGATTACAAAATACTTATTGCCTTTGGGATTTATTTAACATTAATAACGGCCTTACCCGTTTTATCTGGTATGGATGCTCGTGCAAAGACGAGTGTTAAGAAAATTTTCCCTCACTTAATACTTATGGTATGTGTAGGCATTTTGGGGCTTATTTATTCATTTTTGGTATATGGCATTTATCTAACTCCAATTGATGTACAACATTCCTGGATAGATTATTTCACAATTTCAGCAACAATTTTTATTTTAGGACTATTACCTTTACTTTTTGCCATTAAAGATCGAGATCGATTATGGAATTTAAAGTACGTTTATTTAGCGCTAATAATTGTTGGTATTGTTTTAGAAATAGCAGCTGTTTTAGTGTATGGACATTATCTCGATACTCTAATTCAAATACCAGACATAGGATGGGATGCGTTTTTCCTATCAGGAGGAATTTTCATTCTACTTGGGTTTTCACCATTATTAATTGGAGCTAGTACTAATCTGCGAGATTTCTTCCATAAGATTAGAATTCTTTGGATCATTGGTGTAGCAATTAGCTTTGCACTCATAATTCTCTCTCTCGCTATTCGAATTGAAATCCTTGAACCCTCCGCAATTCTAAATACAGAGTGGTTTGTGTGGTTTTGGTTTGGTAGTTTACTGTTAGTTTTAACAACTGGGATTCTCTCAAGTTCTAGGGATTTTTCAAGTTTTTTAAATAAGCTAAGTGTAGTCTGGATATTTGTTCTTTTATTAGGAGTATTTATGTTCATTATCTCTTTATTATTAGCTGCATCATCCTCTCCTGAAATTGTTGACATTATAAGTTTACCAGATAATCTAGCTGGATTTACTTGGGACTTTTATTTCATGTATGGGGCTGTATTGTCGTTTTTCTCTCTCATAATCATCAATTCTATTATCTATTTCGAAACAGAAGATGTAAGTGGCGATGTTTCTTCTGGTTTGACCACAGAGTCATTCCGCGATCTAAAAACAACACCATCAGAAATGGTCACGTATCTTGAAATTTTAAGTAAGAGTGAAGCAGCACTTATTAATCAATTTAAAGAAGCTGTAAGAGAGGATAAGTTTAGACCCAGGGTTTATGAGACTTTACTAAAACAATATGAAAATCGTATCAGATCCTATAAATCTAAGATTAGTAGTATTCGAAAAGAACCATCAAAAACACGCACAGCCGATAAAGTTGGCGCGATTTTTGAAACTGCACTTGGAGATGTCACTCCTCCAAAGGTAACTGCAAAATCCCCTCCCCCTCTTCCTCCAGTTGCTCCCAAATCTGCTGCTAGTGCTCCCCCCTCTCCTCCTCCGTCAATGCCTCTGCCTCCTAGAAGTGTACCACAAGCTACTCCACCTCCGATGCCCTCACCAAGTATTGCTCCACCTTCCCCTGTCTCAGCAGATTCTGTTTTGACTCCTACTGCCACATCTGATTCTCCTTTAGATTTAGTTGCGGATGCAAGATCTACAAGTATTGCAGAATTGCGGGGAGAAATGTTAAAGGAGCTTAGACGCCTTAGAGAAATATTCAAAGAGGAGTAATGAAATTTTTCCCCTTACGGGGTCTCCTTTTTTTTATTCCCAGAATATTTGAACCTGTTCGTCCTCAAAAGCGGATAGGAAAATTTGACCAATCTCACTATTTGTGGCTATTTTCATTTTGCCAGTTTTTGATGTTGTTCCAGTGTGGAATTCTCTAATATACCCATCAATATTATCTTTGACGAAAAATGTAATATCACGGTTTTTGAGACGTTTTGGAAAATTTAAAATGATTGTTCTTTTATGGATTGATACAATATGCTTGTTGAGTATTGCTCTATTTGCGGGGGAAAAATCTGATGGATCTTTGTTAACATCAAGTTTAACATTTAAAATATTCTCTAGCATGCGTATAGTTGCCCCTTTCTTACCTACAATCCGTGATATATCTTCCATTGCAGAATGTATCACGTAACGTCTTCCATATTGATCCTTTGGTACAATTTTCACAGGTTGGGTCGCGTACTGACCAATCAATTCTTCTATATCTGAAATAATTGCTTTATTTTTCTTTATTGATTTTTTATTTCCTTCTCCAACTGGAATTACGACGGTTTGTTCCCCAAACGTGTACATCTCAAATGCAATGTCCCCAGTTGCAAAATCACGTACTTCAACCACTGGTCGTGCTAAATCGTTCTCAACTAATCCTGAAGGTACTTTCACAACCATTTTAACCTCAAGTACAGTTGCTACTTGCCCCGAATCGATGTATAAAATAGTATCCAGTACACTTGGTATAACTCCTAGTTCCAATCTTCCAATAAATCTCTGAATAGCATCAATTGCAGTACTAGAATGTATAACGCCCACTAGTCCAATTCCTGCTAATCTTAGATCTGTGTATAGACGGAAATCATCTGCATCCCGAATTTCATCGAAAAATGTATAATCTGGTCTTGAGAGTAAGAGAATATCATGAATTTCAGAATTTATTCCAAAATTCTTTGAGTACTGAGTTATTTCATCATTCAAATCTAGATCTCTGGGAGATTCTATTGTTTTAATATTTTTTCCTTTTTTATGATAATGAAAAACCAAAGCTCTCGTAAAAGTTGTTTTTCCCGCTCCTGGGCTTCCAGCGACTAAAATTCCGTCTGCTGTCTTTTCTAATCTCTGGATAAGACGATCTGAAAGATTATATTCTTCAAGTGTCATTCTTTTTAATGGTCTAACTGCTGTAATTTCCCACCCATCTGAAAAGGGAGGTCTTGTAATAACGATTCTTTTATCTTCATATTGGACAATTGTTGAAGTTTTTCTATCTATCTCAATAAATGTATCTGGAAAGTAATCTGCTTTATCTAATATTTCTTCTGCATACTCAATCAATTGATTTTTGCTGACCTTATCATCTGAGTATCTGATGAATTCTACCTCCCCTGGTTTCCCTTTCTTTACATAAGTGTGAGAGCCTTGTTTCAAGTGAATACTCATTGTTTCCTTATCAAAATATTTCTCTATGTTTAGCTCCTTCTTAACATCATTAACTGACCTAGACTCAAGGAAAATCGTATTAATTCCTATTGATTGAGCGCTCAGGTTTTGAATTTTGTCAGAAGTTATGAGCGTTCCTCCTTGTTGCCATGCAAAATTGCGGATTAATGCATCAATTTCACTAATCTCATAGGAACGGGGTATTCTACCTTTATAAGAAAAACCAACTTCTTTTTGGGAACAAAGTTCGCGAATGGCTTTTAGTTGAGTCAAACCAGTGATTCCTTTCTGTTTTCCCTCGTTGGCTTGATGTTCTAACTCTGCTAAAAGAGCCGGATGAATGAAAATGACTGATTCAGCTTCAAAGAAATTCTCTTTCACAAGTTTTTTTAATTTACCATTAATAATAACCGAAGTATCGGGGATAAAACCTTTTTCATCTTCAGAATCAAAATCAAAACGGTTGTTCATTCGACATCAACATTTTCATTGTCAGGTGATGAAGAGATCTCATCTCTGTATTCATACTCAAGTTCATTAAACTCTAGTTCAAGCTGAGATGCTTGATAGTATGTTACGTCCCCTAATCGATCAAGAACTGATAATATAAGTTTTTTTCTATCAATTTTTGCTTGTTTTACAATTTGATCTAAGAGATCAAGGTCTATATCTTCTCCTTCAGGGATTGGGTAAATGACTTTTTTACTAACAGATTCACCTGGTTTTCCGCCACGTGAATAGATGCGAAAAGGAGCTGTGATTCTAGTACCAATACTTACAACATAACCACGATTACGTAAATCCTTGTAAACAAGATAACGACTCCAAAAATTGCGATTTATCTTTGTAAAGTGAATCACAAGCTCTTCAGAAGAGATGGCTTCCTTCGTCTCCTCATTTATTACTTCTATTCTGCCCCTATCTAGTAATAAAAGTATTTCTTCTGGTTCTAAACATAACGAGGCATCCTCAGTCCAGATACCAAAATATCCATTTTCAAAGATCTCTGAAGCTAATGGTTTACTGACATGTATCTGTGCTTCTTTCATGTCGAACATTAAACTTGGGGGGGTATCCTCTTGAGATGTTTGTTCATCTGACATTTATTCTAATTCTCTCACATTTACTATAGATACATGAGGAGTATCAAGCATTTAACAAAATCCATTCGCTATTTAAGCATCACTGACTATTTTAACCTAAGGAAATTTTGATTTTTTAAATAGATTTAACCGATGATAATTGTAATCATTGATCTATTTTAATAATTCAGCAGACGCTTATCAATTAGGGTACTTTATGCAATTTATGGCTGAAAATAGTATCCAAACAATATTTATGCAATTTTTCGTTTACTCCACTCCCTATTACCCCATTTTCTTTAACTAAAAGCAAGAGAGAAGTACGGTGGGTTTAAATCACTTGTTGAAAAAGCAAGATCCAGACGTATTATTACTGTTACAAACATATCCGTTCTGGGTTT
>JAEOSP010000094.1 GCA_016840305.1 Candidatus Hodarchaeota archaeon | reverse complement strand
GCCCATATAAATTATTGAATCTGATGGTGGGTTTCCGATTTTGAATAATTCGATTTCCACCCTAGTGAGGATGCTCATGTTCGGTGTGAATCCTTGGGCTACCCATTGTAATAAAGACACTTGCCAGCCCCAATTGGTAGGTTCGACCATATATTGGTCAATCACGTCTCCATATTGCAGGGGGATGGATGTTGAATCGTAAACATTCCTCGATTTTGGATAGCTCCCGTGATATGGTTGAGGAGATTCATCAGAAGAAATTTGTGGAGATGAACGGTTATCTACTCTAGCAATTCCCATGGTAGGAAGAATGGCGAACAATAACAGCATACAAATAAGAATTCCAACTATTTTCTTTTTCATTTTTATATTCCCCCTTTATATTCTAATATACAATATAATATTTAAATTCTACCTAGAATACCAAATAACCACTGTAGCAATGGAAACCTCTCCAACCACCGCAGGAACCACATATTACTTGTTTGCTGGTTCTTCGATATAGGGATATTCATATAACCCCAATCGCTTTCAGCACCCCAAATGTCCTTGGCTTTTGCTCTAATAGCAAAAGTCCCCTTCTCAGACCATGTATGACTATGTGTTACTTCTTCACCAGATTCAAAAGGTCCAAACCAATCTTCAAACTCGCCATCGTCCCAGTCGATATAGTAGTATACATTATCATCATCTGGGTCTGTCGATTTGAATGTATAATTAATAGGTTCTCCTGGTTTTGGTAAAGGTCTTGGCACTGGTTTTACAGTTGGACCATCTATTTCTGGTGCACTAGGCGGTTGATTATCCATTAAGATAAAGTCGTGGGTTGTGTTCTCGTCGATGCTGAGTAAGACCCACTCTGTTCTGTATCCATCTTTAGAACAAGTAGCATTCTTCATACAATAGCATATTGGTATGTTCGTCACGTGATAATACCCATTAGCATCTGTATAATTCTCTTCATATGTCCCATGGAAGTATACACGTACTAGTGCTCCCTCAATGGGGCTCATAGAAGTATTGTTGACATAGCCAGATAATGTGCCGTCATTAAAGATATGTATTGAAGATTCCCTTACTATAATATTTCCAGAGATAGGTAGAACAGTTGCAATCAACAGCATGCAAACAAATATTCCAACAAATTTATGTTTCATTTTCTTACCTACCGTATTTCACAATTAACTATCAATTATGGTGTTGATCTTGAAGAAAGGCTAAATCCAAGGATAAAACCAGTGCTGTTTTCAGAATATAGAGCAATACCGGCAAAACCTTGAAGGTAGAGCTCAGTCCAACCATGTTCATTTTCGTTCCAGTGTTGGATGCCATTTAATCCAATCGTAGTTATAGATCCATTTTCTTCAGCCGCCCAACCTCCAAGCGCAAATAATACTCTAGAGCGATAATAAAGAAATTCTAAAAACTTATAGATTTTGTTTAATACTTCAATATCATCTATGATTATTTCAAATGGAATAATAAGACTGGTAATATATTGCCCTCTTAAACATGCGACTTTTGCTTTTTGTCCTATGCCCAAAACTAAATTTAAAAAATTCCATCCATCAGGAAAATCGTAATTTGAAACACCCGTTAATCGTCTTGACTGTGTAATGCCCTTCATCAATAGATCGGTTGCACTTTTGATGGTTATACTTCTAGGCAATAAACCAGCAACATCTAGTTGAAAGACCAACTCAGAGATTTTCTCCCGTATTATATTAATTGGTAAATTTCTATTCACTGCACTGGAAACATCTTCAATAAGAGCTGATATTTTATCAAGTCTATCCCTCGAAATCTCTTTTTCAACTTGGTTAAAACGCCAAAAATTACTCACTTTACAGGTAACTTCAACGAAATCCTCTTCTCCACTATTACTTATTGTCGGTGATATTCGATTAAAATTTGCATTGACAATCGAAGTAATACTTAATCCAATAAGCAGAACAGTTATTCCGATTACCCAGCTTTTCCTAAACCTGCCTTTTTTCATATCTTATCCTCCTTATGT
>JAEOSP010000093.1 GCA_016840305.1 Candidatus Hodarchaeota archaeon | reverse complement strand
TTAGCCAAATTAATGGGTGGTGAAATACAGGTTATAAGTGATGTAAAGGAAGGAAGCACATTTTCTCTTCTGTTACCTGAAACATTAAATTCAAGTGAAGAGTTATCACAGTCTTCTGATATAGAAACAATTCAAACAAATGGTGATACTCAACCAGCTGTATGTGTAAATCCGATTATCGATAAGGAAGAACCTAAGAAGAAAACTACAAAAGGTTCCAAAACAGCGTTAAAAAAAGTTAATGAGATAAAGGATGATAGAAACGAAATTGCAGAGGAAGATCGTTCCATCCTTATCGTTGAAGATGACGCCAAGTTTGCAAAAATTCTTTTTGATTTTACCAGAGATAAGGGATATAAATGCATACTTGCAGAAGATGGAGAAGCAGGATTACAGTTGGCGAATCAGTACAAACCAAGTGCTATTTTACTTGATGTAGGCTTACCGCGTATTGATGGTTGGACGGTAATGGAACGTTTAAAGGATAATGCAGATACTAGACATATTCCGGTTTATTTCATATCTGGTCACGATAAGCGCATGACAGCAATGAATATGGGAGCAATTGGATACCTGCTTAAGCCTGTTACTCCGGAAGGTCTGGATGGTGCTTTCTCAAAGATAGACCGTACAATATCGAAGGATATTAAAAAACTCCTTATTGTAGAAGATGATCAGGTGATGCGGGAAAGTATTATTGAATTGATTGGAAATGGAGATGTTTCCATAACCGCTTCTGATAAAGGTAAGGATGCATTTAATCTACTTCGTAAAGAAGAATTTGATTGTATGGTCCTTGATCTTGGTTTGAGCGACATCTCAGGCTTTGAATTGATAGAAAAAGTTAAAAGTGATAAGAAAATAGGTGAAATTCCAATTATTATATACACAGGCAAAGAGTTAAATAAAAAAGAAGAAACCAAATTACGTAAGCATGCAGAGAGTATAATTGTTAAAGGTGTTAAATCTCCTGATCGCTTGCTTGATGAAGTAAGCCTTTTCCTTCATCGTGTTGAAAAAGAAATGCCAAAAGAAAAACAGGAAACGATCAGAATGTTCCATGATAATGGTGAAAATATTTTTAAAGATAAAAAAATTCTTCTAGTAGATGATGATGTACGTAATATATTTGCCCTTTCCAGTGTTCTCGAGGAAAAAGAGATGGAAGTCATTACTGCTGAAAATGGCCAGGAAGCAATTAGTATGCTGAAAGAAAATGACGGTATCAATCTGGTTTTAATGGATATCATGATGCCTGAAATGGATGGATTCGAAGCAATGACTAAAATCCGGCAACAAAAGAAATATACAAATTTACCAATGATCGCCCTAACTGCCAAAGCAATGAAGGGTGATCGACAGAAATGTATTGATGCTGGCGCTAATGATTATTTATCGAAACCAGTAGATATTGAAAAATTACTTTCGTTATTGCAGGTATGGTTATATAAATAAGGATATTTAATATGAATAATATCCTGATAGTAAGAATTGAAAATTTAAATGGATAAGATTGAATTAAATTTGTTTTTAGAAGCCATATATCAAAAATATGGATATGATTTTAGGAATTATTCACGGGCATCTCTGAAAAGAAGGATTTCAATGCGACAATTAATGTCTAAAATTCCCAATATGGCAGATATGCAGCATAAAGTGTTGCATGATAGAAATTTTTTTCATGCATTGTTATCTGATTTATCAGTTAATGTTACAGAAATGTTTAGAGATCCTCATTTTTATAAAACCCTAAGAGAATCTGTAATTCCTATCTTGAAGACTTATCCATTTATAAAAATCTGGCATGCAGGTTGTTCAACTGGTGAAGAGGTTTACTCGATGGCGATTCTTCTAAAAGAAGAAGGACTTTTAGACAGATCATTAATTTATGCAACTGATTTTAATGAAATAGTATTGAACAATGCGCGAGAAGGAGTATATCCCGTTGACCAGATAAAAGAATATACGATGAACTATCAAAAAGCAGGAGGTAAAGAATCCTTTTCAGATTATTATATTGCAAAATATGATGCAGCAATAATGGATCACTCGTTAAAAAAACAAATTGTTTTTGCGCAACATAACCTGGCTACTGATAGTGTATTTGGAGAAATGCATTTGGTTCTGTGCCGAAATGTACTAATATATTTTAACAAGGATCTGCAGAGTAGATCAATTGGATTGTTTTACGATAGTCTTGTGCGTAAAGGAATTTTATGTTTGGGTAGTAAAGAGAGTATCCGGTTCAGTGACTATAGCGATCATTTTAGTGAATTAATCGGTAAAGAAAAGATCTTTCGAAAATTAAAATGAATGGCCATCTAAGAATGTATCAGGCAGTTGTAATTGGT
>JAEOSP010000092.1 GCA_016840305.1 Candidatus Hodarchaeota archaeon | reverse complement strand
TGAAAAATTGCACTAAGAAACTCAATACACTAATCTAATAATAAACATTGGATTGATTAATAAGGTTCGTAATTTTTCCTTTCCTCTTTAGATAATGACTATTAAGTTATATTCATACTTTTTGATTTAATTTAACAAGTTATTTGGAGTTAGAATATATAATAATTAATTTTTTAAATTCTAGCTATCTTAATATGGGGGAAAATAGCAAACGTCTATTTAGCGAAAGAAAGGGGATGTTCTTTTGATGTTTAAAGAGATATGGCAAACTTCGTATTTACGTCCGATATTGATTTATCTAATAATATCTGTCAGTATTATTACCATTGAACTCCTATTCATTGGTGAAATCTTTTGGGGATTTTGGATATCTTGGCTAGGGACTTTCATTATCGCACGTTATGTATTAAAAGCGTTAGATGAACTATTCAATCAATTTCACATTACTAATAAAGTCAGGACTCTAATTAATCCATGGATATTAGCGATTGTTATATTCATATATTTTACTATGATAATTTTCACAGGATATTTTACTGGAACTGAAAGATCTGCTGAAATTATCAGTTACGTTCTACTTGTGATTTTTATTTTTCTGATAATTGCTTCTATTACTCCAGCAATCCGTATATTTGCAGTAGCATTCCACCGACGAAAAACTGATATTTTTCCCATTAACCGTATCGAATATGCTGCTATGCAATGTTTAAAAACTGGTGATGAGAGTTTTTTAAATTTAAAAATAAAACTGAGAAATATTTTCAATATTTTTATTCCAAACTTATATTTCGACGAGGAAACATCAGAATCTGCAATTTATCATTTATGTGGCCTTCGGTATGCTGACCTAAAGGATAATACTGTTTCGTTAAGTCAAAATGGAAAAGAACAGGTTTTACTTTGGGAAGAAACATTACAGAAGCAAGATGAAGGTTTTAGAAGGATATTAAATAGTCAAGGTGTATTAATCAGATCTTTCATTTTTCTATTAGCTCTAAGCTTTTTGAAGATCTTTGTTGGTGTTTTCAATTCAGAATCACTATTAGCTGATGGATTTGAAAATTTCCTTGATGTTCTAGCTGTAGTTTTAATTGCATTTGGCATCAAATACAATAAAGAAAGAGTTGTTAATATCATTATTGCGGGATTAATGTTCTTTACAGCGATTACACTTTTTTTTGATTCATTTTTATTGTTATTTCACCCAGAACCTATTTCTAATTCATTTATTATTATTTGCATTTCAATTTTATCGCTTTTTTTGAATACATACCTCCGAATTTTAAAGAATTTTGTAGGGAAAAAAAATCGTAACTCCTCTCTTGTTGCTAGCGCCATTGATAGTAAAATTAACATCTATATCTCTCTAGGTGTAATAATAGGTGCCTTTTGCTCGGACTTGGGGACATCCTTCAATATTCCTGAATTCTATTATTTAGATGGTATAATAGCAATTTTAATTACTTTTTTCATCTTAAAAGAAGTTTTTGAGCTCATTACAGAATTCATCAAAGGAGAAGAAGAGGAGATAGATTTCGAGAGTTTTCAAATGAGTTATGAACAGTCATTTGAGGAATACATCATTAAATGGATATTATCAGTCCTTTACAAGGGTGAAGATGGTGTATTTTCACCTGACCGATTAAATCAGCATTTTCTAGATTCTTTGAAAAAAGGTGAGGAAATATATTCGGAATTTGCTCACTTTGGGTTCTATATTTTTCAGGAAAAGGGGATAGTCTTTGTAATTAAAAAATTACTTGACCAGAAGATGATAAATTTATCAAAAGAAGAAATATTAGCTATTACCAAGAAAGGGAATTATCTTTATGAAGAATTTTATTCCAGACAACTCTTAGAAGACATTGTAGATCCCTTTGATTTTTTCTTCGAATATGAGTACGATATACATGGTTTGTTTAGAAGAAAGAAAGAACTCATAAAGAAATTTGAACAACATATCCCTTCAACATCTTAATTCAAGTCACTCCTCTGGGGAATTGCCATCAATTCATATATTGCATACCTAGCAACAAAACCAGAAGAGATTACACATCCTATTTTTGTAGAATGTGAGTGAAAAAAACAAAGTTAAACTTTCAAGGAAGAAGGTTATAGCTTGATCAAGGTCTTTTTTACCTTTCAAATATTGCCCTCTAAGATAGACTAAGGTAGCCTTCCTCTTAAGAATTGCTGTAGTTGGTTCATTTTTTGCTTTTCTAATTATGTGACTGCCCTGGTCAATCACTTCAAGAATCTCATCAAAATTATTAAGTCCCCCTAGGGCTTTAGCCATTGTGATACATGCATCAATCTCTAGTAAGGGAATACTAAGTTCTTGGCTTTTTTTCAATACATTTTTAGCAAGTTTGAACCCCTCCTCGAAATTATCCTTCTTAATTTTCATTTGACTCTTGAGGAGGTTACATTTGAGTTTATGGCTTTGAGAAATATTTTTTTTCCTCAAGAAGTTCTAGTATCTAATTAGCTTCGTCAAATTTACCTTTATGGATGAGTTGCTCCACTTGTTGAACTTTAATGTCAGTATCCTCATATCACTAGACATATCATCCGTAACTTCCTTGTACCTTATTAGATTCTGAATAAATATTATATTCACTATTTTGGCAAAGATGACTGAGAATAAGTTTTTTATGGTTATTAAACATTCAAATCGAAAAGCTTGAAGAAATTAATAAAACTAATTGAGAATACTAAAGCAACAAATATACAATTTATAAGACAAGAATCTCACTACTTTTAATATTGAATTTAGATTACCAAAACTGGCAAAAGAGGATAGTGTGATGACAAAAAGAGTGTTGATTGCGTATGGAACACGATTTGGGAGTACAGAAGAAATATCGAGTAAAATGGCAGAGATTATGAAGAAAAATGGTTTAGATACAACTATTATAAATGTAAAAAAGGATAAGTGGCCTCCATTGGATCAATTTGCTGCTGTACTAATTGGTAGTGGTATAAAAATGGGAAAATGGACAAAAGAAGCAAAGAATTTTATTAAAAAGAATATCAAGGCTCTTAAAGAGAAATCTTTCTTAGCAGTATTTGTAAGCTCAGGTGAAGCCTCGGATCCAGAGAAATATCAGGAAGCAAAAGAAAAATATGTCCAAAAAATGATCACTGACCTAGGTTTAGATTTGAATAAAGTAATGCATGAAGCGTTTGGGGGAGTTTTTGATATGTCAAGCACCTCAAGGATGGGACGGTTGGATAAAATGTTCTCAAATATGGGGGCCAAGGAAGATGAGAATATAACAGAAAATGAATACAATGATCTGCGTGATTGGGATCAAATACAATCATTTGCTAACGAAGCTACCACTAGAATTCATCAATTGTAACTTGCTTTAATAGAGGCAAAAGGTTAATAAAATCAATTAAACTCTCAAGATCCGATATTTAACAAGACCCATAGGAGTGTGAGTCAATATAGGGTTACCTGAGGTTAAAGAACAAAAGAATTAAACGAGGGTTAGCTATGAAAGAAGAAATCTTTCATATTTCATTTAGTGTCTTGTTTTATTATTTCTTTCTGAAAGAGGCTATTTCCAGCTTAAATTACGAATAAGATCAAGAAAGCTTGGAAATAGATTTATCGATTATGGTAATATTCAACGAGGATGGATAGGAGCTTCTTCGGTTACTGGAGCGTAGAGAATCTATCACCAGCAAAGCTGAAGGTAATGTTCTTTTCCTGTAGAGTTTCTATCATTAACCGCGGTTTTAAATCCGTTTTTTGAACAATAGCTTCTTCTTTTTCAGGAAGGACAATATAATTATCAGGATCAATGCATCTTGGATTAGGTAGGTTGAAGCTAGCTGGGTATTGGTTTTTTCTTCTGTTGAGGTTGGAGAAGGAGAAGTTTCAACTGTGGAGAAGATTATTGGAGATTTTTCATAGAGAGCACGATAACGGGGATCATGATTGAATGGTTCTCCACCCCAGGCAGGGTAACAAATCCGGTACATGAAAGTGGCTTCTTCAATACCTAATAGCGGAATGGTTGGAAGATCACTCATGGACGGAAAAAATGACCCCCACCAATTATAAAGGTTTTGAGGTGTACTCCATCCTACGACTTGGTCATTGAAAAGAGTTTCTATCGTAGCTGGTGATACAACGGCTGAATACGCAGAACCATTTAAACCAAGGTCATATGTGTCATAAAACAGGGATTGGAAAATCATTTTATTGTTAGCCTTTATGATAGCATCAGACATCCCATTAGTTCCATTTACTAAGAGTAATTCAAATGGAGTTTCACAACTTACCACATTACCAAACAGTATAGAGAGGCTATAATCATCAAGGGGTATATCTCGTATTCTGATTTCTTTATTGCCATCAAACCCAACTTCAAATACGTCCCAAGTTCCCATTTCGATTGATAATTTCAGTTCTGAATACTGACTAGTTACTTTATATGCATATGTCAAATTTAGATGTTTAATAATTGCCTTTAAACCATAAGTAGGTGTAGAAGAGAACAGGTGTCCATCTGTTTCAACATAACCAACTTTCCAAGTATATAACGCGCTTGTTTCTGTTAAGGATTTTTTAATTTGAGGAAGAATATAGTCTTGAGAACAATTAATTAAGATGTAATAATCTATTTCTTCTTTCGAATCTAGGATCTTATTATCATTATTATCTTGATAGAGTTCAAATCCAACTATTGATGTGCCAATATAAAATGAGTCATTTTCATTGTTAAAATATTGTCCAAAGAAAGGGAAAAATGGAGCTTCCCCATCTTCTTCATTGAAAATTGTAATAGAAAGAAAGGAAGAGTTGCTAGTATTGATCCACGCATAAGAAAAATCAAAACCAGGTTGTGTAATAGTTCCAGATGCGTATTCCTCTCCAATAGGTACATCTTGAATTATCATCCCGTTGATAGGAGGACTGAGAAATAGGAAAATCCAGATCGTTGCTATTATAGTGATTACATTATGTAATGGCCTCATTTTTATCTTCAATTCAAGATTCACCTAGCAAAAAAGGGGATATGAAAATTCTTGGAAAAACTAATACACCCGTTATAAGAATGAATTTTATATCTTTTCAGGTTGCCCATCCTTTTTAAGGTCACCTACGTTAACTAGCATTTTGTTTACTAAAAAGAGCCTAGAATTCGTCCTCATGCAGAAGTCTTTTTGCATAAGCAAAACTCCATGAGGAAATAATGAAAATTATTTACCAAGGTTTCTTCTTATATACCCTAGATATTTCCTTTTTTGTTTAACTTACCATAGCTATAATTAGCGGAAGGATAGAAGAAATTTCTTATTTTATTTTGCTTTTAATGACTCTTTTTATAATATAGGTAAAAACGGGCGAATTTTCACAATGAATGCGATAGGTTTCCATTATAATTGCAGTAAGCAAAATTACAAAATGATCATACTTAGCGGCTGCTCAATATCTCTTTTCAGTTCAATATTCTCCTTCAAAAAAATCTTCTCCTCTTATTAAATTCAGTGGAAAATTTATTTAGATTGAAAGTTCCTATAATAAAAATTCAAAATGATGGAGGATGAAAGTTATGCCAAATGCATTAATTGTTTTTTATTCACAAGGAGGAACCACTGCACAGGTAGCTAATCAAATTAAGGGTGGATTAGAGGAAAATGAGTTCGAAGTCACTTCGATAAATATGCTTGACAACGAAGAAATTCCTGATAGCCTTTCTTTTGACATAATTGGGATAGGGTCCCCCACATACTTCTTTCAGCCACCAAACAAAATAGTTGATTACATAAAGGATCTTAAAGACCTAGCGAAGAAAAAATTCTTTGTATTTGTACTATACGGAACATATAAAGGTGCTACTGGTAATAAAATTCGCCAAATGTTAAGGAAAAAGCATGGGGAAGAAATTGGTTATTTTGCTTGTCGAGGAGCAGATTATGCTTATGGATATCTAAAATATAATTTTTTATTTTCTGCAGGACATCCTATTTCCGATGAATTAAGTGCAGCAAGAAATTTTGGTATTGAGGTTGCAGAAAAATTTGATAATGGATATATAAGATCACCGTATGAAAAGGATGTTAGCTTAGTCTATCGCTATGAGCGTTTCATCTTAAATCGATGGTTTAATAATAATGTTTATTCGCGTACATTTTCTGTTGACATGGATAAATGCACAAGCTGCAATAAATGTATTGAGGCTTGTCCAAACAGAAATATTCAACTAGATGAAAAGAAAGGACTCAGTTGGGGTCGTGATTGTCAGCTCTGTTGCTATTGTGTGATGTATTGTCCAACGGAGGCAATTACTTTAGGCGCTTCAAAATGGTGGATGTTTAAACATCTAATGAGATATAATACAAATGCTGCTGCAAAAGATCAATCTCTTGATTATGAAAAGGTAATTTTAGGGAATGGCAAAGTAAAAAAAAAGAAGATAGATTAGAAAGAAGATTATAAAATGATCATTTTTTGAGCTGATAATACTTAAATTTTACATTCATTCTTAATAATTCTTGTTTTAAAAGATATCTTTCAATAGTTAATATGATCTAACCAATTTAATCGTTAATAAAGTGAGTAAGATGAGCTTTTACAAATTAATAGAGGATACAACAGTAAAATTGCACAAATTTGCTGCAACAAAATTGCCAGATGACGTGTCTGAATCACTAGAGAAGATGCTAGAACATGAAACAAGTCCCGCAAGCAAAGCAGCATTACAGACAATCGTTGATAATTTTAATCTTGCTGAAGAAACACTGACGCCAATGTGCCAGGATACGGGAATACATATATATTATGTTAATATTGGTGAAAACCTTCCTAGGATAATTGGAATTGAAGAAATTTTAAGAAAAGCATCAGCCCGTGCGACAAAAGAAGTACCCTTACGACCTAATGCAGTAAATCCAATAGTCGGGGGAAATAGTGGTGACAATACTGGTAGGCATATCCCATTTATTAATTATGATTTTGTACCTGGTGCCGATTATTTAGAAATAACTGTATTTCCAAAGGGTGGAGGATCAGAAAACATGTGTGCATTGGGGATGTTAAAACCTGGACAAGGAATTAATGGAATTAAAAAATTCGTAATTGAGACGATTCTGAATGCAGGTGGACAACCATGTCCCCCAGTAATAGTAGGTGTAGGGATCGGAGGTGGAGCAGATATCGCATTGAAATTAGGAAAGAAGCAATTGATGCGCTCACTGGGGCAGGCAGGCAGACATCCTGAACCTGAAATCGCTAAACTCGAGGAAGACCTCTTAAAAGCAATTAATATGACTGGTATTGGTTCTATGGGTTTAGGTGGAGATTACTCCACAGCTCTTGATGTTAAAATTGATTATGCAATGCGACATCCTGCCTCTTTACCCGTAGGTGTAGCAATTCAGTGTTGGGCTGCAAGGAGAGCGACTGCAAGGATTTACCAAGACGGGAGAGTTGAATTTTTAACACATAAGGAGGAATGATCATGGCTGAATATCACTTTACAACACCTATTACTAAAGAAGATGTACAAAAACTTAGAATTGGAGATGTAATCTACATCACAGGAACTGTCTTTACAGCTCGAGATGAAGCTCATGAACGTGCTTTAGAAATGGCTGAAAAAGGAGAATCAATGCCGATTGATTTTGAAGGTTTAGCAGTTTATCATTGCGGGCCTGTTGTAAGAAAAGTTGGTGAACAATGGGAAATTGTAGCAGCTGGCCCCACAACATCTACACGAATGGATATTTTTGAGGATGAATTCATAAAAACATTTGGTGTAAATGTTATCATTGGGAAAGGAGGTATGGGTGCTAGAACCGTAAAAGCTATGCAAGAATACAAAGCGATCTATACAGCTTTTGTAGGCGGTGCTGCAGTCATAGCAGCCAAAGGGATCAAGCGAGTAACCGAAGTTCACTGGTTGGATTTGGGAACTCCTGAATGTCTCTGGGTGTTAGACGTAGAAAAATTCGGGCCTTTGATTGTTGGTATTGATACATTTGGCGATAGTCTCTTCCAAAATGTTGCAGATGAAGCTCAGAAGAGGTTACCTCAAATAGGTGAGTTTTTAGGGATTACTTTTTAATTACAATCCCTTTTTCTTTTTATTATACACTCTTATATCTCTAAATCTTTATTGAAGGTGTTCAAAATACGCTTACTAGAATACGAAGCAAAAGAAGTCTTTGCAGAATTTAATCTCCCTCTTGTTAAACGATTGGTCATTATCAGGGGAGAAGATGTTGAAGCAAAGCTCAATCAGTTTGAATTTCCTGCTATTGTCAAATCCCAGATAGCTATTGGCAGCCGAAAGAAAGCAGGTCTGATTAAAATTGTTCAATCTCGTGAAGAAGCCATTGAATTATGCAAGGATTACTTTACGAGAAAAGTGGGATTATATAAAGTTGAAGCTATTCTAATAGAGAGTTTAGCTGATATTAAACATGAATACTACTGTTCAATTGCATTAGATACCTCTGGAAGGCAATTTGTTTTAATTGCTAGTGCAGAAGGAGGTATTGACATAGAAGAAGTCGCTGCAACAAGACCTGAAGCAATAATAAAAGAAACTATTTCTCTTACAAAGGGTCTGAGTGAAGATTCTGCAAGGAAAGTAGCTGAAAGACTTGGATTCTCAGGTGATCTTGTAGCTTCTGCTAGTGATCTTTTTCTAAAACTTTGGAAAATTACCACTACAAAAGAAGCTCAACTAGTAGAAATTAATCCCCTTGTGTTAACTCCCAACGGATTATTTGCAGTTGATGGAAAGATGATCCTTGATGACAATGCCGTATTCCGTCAAGAAACAATTCAAGAACTACAAAAAAGGAAATTATCTGATCTGGAAAAGACTGCAAAACGGTTTGGTTTTTCTTTTGTTGAGTTAGATGGTCAAATTGGTATTCTGGCTAATGGTGCTGGATTAACTATGGCTTTACTCGATGTATTGGCACAACATGGGCTAGCTGGAATGAATTTCTTGGATGTTGGAGGTGGAGCTGATAAAGATCGGGTTTATGAAGCATTAAAACTGATTTTTACCATGAAACCTAAAGCCGTATTAATTAATATTTATGGTGGCATTACTAGGTGTGATGTGGTAGCTGATGCTATTTTACATACATTAAAAGAATTTCCTGATGCACCTCCCATGGTGATCCGACTAACAGGAACAAAAGAAACAGAAGGTGTGAGAATATTAAATGATGCTGGTATTGACGCCTATAAGGATATGATGGATGCTGTTGAGAAGTTGAAAGGAGTTATTGGGTGATAGTATTATGCACATAAGTGAAAATAGTCGAGTAGTTGTTCAGGGTATTACTGGGAATCAAGGTAAGTTTCATACACAATTAATGCAAGAATATGGTACAAATATTGTC
>JAEOSP010000091.1 GCA_016840305.1 Candidatus Hodarchaeota archaeon | reverse complement strand
TAACAGATGTTAGTCTTTTTATTAACCGTTTAATGGTGATCGTCATGCCCTTGATGATGCTAATCATGAATTTACTCATGATTTCAATTATTTGGGTTGGTGGTCATCTGATAGCAGATGCAGAAATGCAGGTCGGGGATATGCTGGCCTTCATACAGTATGCCATGCAAATCGTGATGGCTTTCCTTATGTTATCAATGATGCTTATTATTATGCCCCGTGCTGCAGTATCTGCTGGACGTATTTCTAAAGTATTGGAAACCAAACCAGTTATTGAGGATCCTGAAAAACCCAAAGAGTTTTCTTCAGCCTTCAATGGAACCATTGAATTCAGAAATGTAACTTTCCGCTACCCTGGTGCAGAAGGAGATGCATTACATAATATATCTTTCACTGCTTATCCAAATCAAACTACAGCATTTATAGGTGCTACTGGTGCGGGTAAATCCACGGTTGTCAATTTGATCCCACGCTTCTATGAAGTCACTTCAGGATCGATCCAAATAGATGGTATGGATATTCGCGAAGTCACACAATATGATCTTAGGGATAAGATTGGATACGTTCCTCAAAAGAGTGTGCTGTTTTCCGGTACAATCGAGAGCAATCTTCTTTACGCAGATGAGAACACGAGTAAAGAAGAAATGCAATCAGCAATAAGCATCGCTCAAGCCGCTGAGTTTGTAAATTCGAGTTCTGATGGGATGGAAACTGAAATCTCTCAAGGTGGGATGAATGTTTCAGGGGGACAAAAGCAAAGGTTGTCTATTGCTCGTGCACTATTAAAAAAACCGCCAATTTATATTCTGGATGATAGTTTCTCAGCACTAGATTTCAAGACCGATGCTTCATTACGTAAAGCACTAAAAACAAACGTCATGGGTAGTACAATACTAATTGTAACACAGCGTGTCTCTACTATAAAGAATGCCGAGAATATTATTGTTCTTGATAAAGGGAGAATTGTTGGTCAAGGTACCCACTCGGAATTAATGGAAAACTGTGTGACTTACAAGGAAATTGTTCTATCGCAGCATAGTATGGAGGAATTACTATGATGCATCGTAGGGGAAGAATTGATGACCGAAAGGCCCGTAATTTCCGTGGTACGATGAAAAAACTGATAAAATACGTGAGTAACTACAAACGAAGTTTTTTAGTCGTTTTCTTGTTTGCAATCGCGTCTACAACTGCTACAATTGTAGGCCCCAAGATACTCGGTGAAGCCACAACCAAATTATTTGAGGGTGTAATAGCCCAAATTAGTGGAACAGGTTCTATTGATTTCGAAATGATAGGTCTTATTTTACTCGTCACACTCGGACTATACTTGCTTTCAACACTATTTAGCTTCGTTTCAGGATGGGTAATGGCAGATGTTTCAACAAATATCACCTACCGATTTCGTAAGGACATTTCTGAGAAGATTAATCGACTCCCACTAAAGTACTTTGATAGCACAACACAAGGAGAAGTTCTCTCTCGTCTTACAAACGATGTAGACACAATCAATCAAACTTTAAGTCAAAGTCTTACTCAAATTATTACTTCAGTTGTAACAGTCATTGGTGTATTAATCATGATGCTATCTATTAGTTGGTTAATGACTTTGGTGGCATTAGTAACCATCCCACTTACTCTAATTCTCATGGGGTTAATCATCAGTAAATCTCAGAAGTTTTTCAAACAGCAACAGGACTTCTTGGGACATGTCAACGGCCACGTCGAAGAAATGTATGGTGGACACATCGTGATGAAATCCTTTAATGGTGAGGAGAAAAGTATCGAAAAATTTACTGAGTTTAATAATACTCTTTATTCTTCTGCTTGGAAATCTTCTTTCCTTTCTGGTTTAATGATGCCAATTATGACATTCATTGGAAATCTGGGATATGTATTAGTAGCTATTACTGGTGGCTGGTTAGCTATCACTAACGCTATCAAGGTCGGTGATATCCAAGCCTTTATACAATATATTCGCTCGTTCAATCAACCATTGGCCCAATTAGCCAATATTTCCAACATCCTCCAACAAACAGCTGCTGCTGCTGACCGTGTATTTGAATTTCTAGAAGAAGAAGAAGAAATTCCAGATACGGAAAGACCTAAAAAGCTTAAAACAGTAACTGGACAAGTAGAATTCAAAAACGTTCAATTCGGGTATAATCCTGATAAAATCATTATTAATAACTTCTCTGCAGTTGCTAAACCTGGTCAAAAGGTAGCTATCGTTGGCCCAACAGGTGCAGGTAAAACTACTATCGTTAAACTGCTCATGCGTTTTTATGATGTTAATAATGGCAAGATTTTGGTTGATGGTAACGACATCAGCGAATTCACAAGACAAGATTTGCGTCAGATATTTGGTATGGTTCTTCAGGATACTTGGCTCTTCAATGATGCCATCATGGAGAATATCCGATATGGAAGAAATGATGCAACTGACGAAGAAGTTATTGCTGCTGCTCGTGCAGCTCATGCAGATCATTTTGTTCACACTTTACCTGAAGGTTACAATATGGTTCTCAACGAAGAAACCAGTAATATATCACAGGGTCAGATGCAACTCTTGACAATAGCAAGAGCTGTTTTATCTGATCCTAAGATATTAATCCTCGATGAAGCTACCAGCTCTGTTGATACCCGTACAGAAATACTAATTCAGAAAGCTATGGATGATTTGACGAAGTCTCGTACAAGTTTTGTCATAGCACATCGTTTATCTACAATCCGAGATGCTGATTTGATACTTGTTATGCGGGATGGTGATATTGTAGAGCAGGGTAACCATAAAGAGTTGCTTTCACGTGGAGGATTCTATGCTGAATTATACAGCAGTCAATTTGAGCGAGCACCAGAAATAGAATTTTGAAATGTTCAACGATGGGATTCCCCATCTTGGTGAAGATGTATATCCACGTACTACCCAGGTGTTAATGCATCTTATAAGGCTCGTTTCATTTAGATATGAAGTGAGGATATTTTTATGGCTTCTCTTATACGCCCAACACAAGAACAACTCAAAACAACAATATCTTACCTGAATTATAATGGCCCTGTTTTTTCATCGGTCAGAACCACAATAAAGGATGACGATAAGAGCATCTTAAAGGTTATCAGTTCATCAGCATATTAATTGCCATTTTATTACGAGTAGTTAACGTTTGGTTTTCCTTCTGCCAGTCGTATCCTTCACTTTTCTCTTTTTCTCTTTTTCGTCGGCAAGAATGATAAGTTGAAATGATATTATGAGAGTATTACTATGAGATATTACTGTGAGATTTCTAATGTAAAATAGTGAGGAAACCAATGAAATCGCAGAGTTCATTATCAGAAGAAATTGTTGATAAAAGAATCGCTCAGATAACACAGAACAATCGACTCCGTTTAGCAATAGAATATCTAAATTTCAACGGCGTCTTATATACCCTCACTACCCCCTCTTCAAATTTGAAGACAAAATCTCGTTGTTTCGACCGTCCAGCATCATGAATCTACCCTCCATCTGCATTAGATGACGTTACAGGAATAAAAATTGTATACAAAATATTACTAACTATTCCTGTTAACTTCATCAATGAAACTCTTTATTTTTACCAAGGTGCCTGGTAAACAGGATGTTTCTGAGGTGCGTTATTTAAAATTTTGTCTATTGATTCAAGAGTAGATGCATTCAAAGAAATTTCTGATGCTTCAACATTTGAAATAACATGCTTAGGTGAGGTAGCTCCTGTAATGGCTGCACTTATTTCTTTACGTCTTAAAATCCAGGCCAAGGCTAATTGGGCTACATTGATATCCAGTGAAGTAGCTATTTCCTGCAATTGTTTCACTTTAGTGAAATTTTCTTCTGTTAAATCACGTTCAATAAATTTACTTGTGGTTGCACGAGAACCCTCTGGTATAACACCATCATTATATTTACCAGTTAATACCCCTTGAGCAAGTGGAGACCAACAAACAATGCCCAATCCATTTCTTTTAGTAGTTTCCATAACATCTAGTTCAATATATCTATCCAACATATTATAACGAGGCTGTTCTACTACAGGTGCATGCAATCCCAAATCTTTTGCCATCCATACGGCACGTTCCAAATTTAACGCTGACCAAACCGATGTCCCCCAATAATGAACAAGACCTTGATCTACTAAGTCTGACATAGCGCGAATAGTTTCTTCTAAAGGAGTATGTCTATCAAATCTATGAGCAAAATAAATATCTAGATAATCTGTACCAATACGATCAAGTGAGCGATCAATGGATTCCATAATATGTTTACGACTTAAACCACGGTCATTAATCCCATCAGACATGGGCCAGAATACTTTACTGCTAATAACAAGGTCTTTTCGATCATAATCAGTTATTACCTTCCCAACTACTGTCTCTGCCTTACCTCTGGCATAAACATCAGCAATATCTATAAAATTTACGCCAAGTTCAATTGCTTTGGTTATGCAAGCTTTACTAGCTTCATCTTCAGCCGTCCCACCATATGTGAGCCAAGCTCCGAGACTAATATCACTAATTTTTAATCCTGTCTTTCCAACATTTCGATATTTCATATTTATCACTACTTCTGATACTTTATGCTTATATTTAATCGTTTATGATTATAAGTAAGAAGTTTACTCTGAAAAAATCGAACCGTACATAAATTCATCAGTCATGATTTCTTTCGTTTATACAAAATAGAAATTAAGAAGGGTGTAATAATGTATAGAAAAATCTAGAATTATATACCATTGATAAGTTGATTATAAAAAACGAAGAGAATAATAAAGTCAGAGGAAATTGAGCGGAGCAAAAATGGTTTCAACAGAGAAAATAATTCAAAAAGTCAGTTCTGAAAATCTTTATCATCATGTACTTCAATTACAAGGAATAAAACATCCTCTTGATTCACCCAATGATTTACATAAAGCTGCTGACTATATATTAAATGTTATGGATAAATATGGTATTTCAACCTCAAAACAACCTTTTAAAATCGAGGGAATGGAAGATGAATATTTTAATGTACTGGGTTATCTGCAAAAAGAACCAGAGCGAACAGGACCATTATTAATAGTATCTTCTCATTATGATACAGTTTATAACGCTCCCGGGGCGGATGATAATGCTTCTGCAGTTGCAGTAATGCTTGAAACTTCACGAATACTTAAAGAAACCAATTATCATGGTAATGTACTATTTATTAGCTTCAATCTCGAAGAAAGTAGTCCCTACTTGGAAAAAATGCGAAGAGAACTAATAAAAAAATACAATTACAAAGATAACAACAATTACTTCACCTCTTGGTATAAATCGAAATTATTTGATCAATTTAGTAGAATTTCTGCTAAAACAGTACAGGGGAAAGAACCCTTTTCTGATGATGTAATGAAAGATACAATATCAGAACTTAAATCTCTTGTTAAAATCTCAAAAGAGATGGATTTTTTTGAAGAATGGATTCATTTAAACAAAAAACTTGGTAAAGATCCAATTGGAAATCTCTTTGTTTGTGGCAGTAATGCCTTTGTTGAAGACGCGTTAAGAAAAAAGATGGACATTGCAGGTGTTATTAATTTAGAAACAATTGCTTATTGTTCAAAAAAACCTAATTCTCAACAATTTCCACCAGGTATTAACCCAGAATTATTTGAAAAATTTAATACAGATGAAAATTTAACAACAGGCGATTTTATTTCAATCGTGAGTGATGGACAGTCGAGTGAACTTGCTACAAGTTACTTCAATTCTTGCAAAATTGATTCTATCAACTTACCTGTTGTAAATCTAACAGTTCCATTTGATTTTGAATTCATTAGGAGCAATATGTGGGATTTATTGAGGAGTGATCATGCACCGTTCTGGAAACATGGGTATAAAGGATTAATGATAACTGATTCAGCCAACTTCAGAAATCCCTATTATCACACTCCTGGAGATACCATTAATACGCTGGATTTTACCTTCTTGAAAAAGGTGTGTCAAGCCACAATTGCAACAACAGTTAGTGTTCTAGAATCTGATTAACGAACACTTCTGAAATATTACTGAAGAAATAAAGTTACAATACGAATAGCTTTAAATTATCCGTCTTAACTAAACAATAGGCGAAGTCGAAATTGTCACAAGAGGTAATAATTAAGTTAAATTCAGTTGGCTCTTATTCAGTTGGTAAGACTTCTCTAATAAGAAGATATACTGATAACACGTTTGCAGAAGATTATTTACCTACGCTTGGTGTTGATATTACTGTTAAAAGAGGTATAACTATTAACAATAAACCAATTCGATTGGTTTTCATGGATACCGCAGGAGAGGAGAAATTTGGAAACCTTAGAAAAACATATTTTGAGGGTTCTCTCGGGGCTATTCTTGTCTATGACATAACACGTACAGAAACATTCAATGATCTTGATCATTGGTTGAAAGAATATCGTTCAGCTGCAGGGGAAGATAAGATTGTTACCGTCATTGGAAATAAAATCGATTTAGCAGGGAGAAGGGCTATACCTGCGCAAGATGGAAAAAAATATGCTAGATCGCAAGGTACTGCCTTCCATGAAGCATCAGCTAAATTTGGTGGTAAAGATTTACCAGAAATCTTCCTAGGGTTAATGCGAAAATGTCTAAAAAAAATAAGCTGAATTGATCATATTTAGATGTGTAATCAAGCGTTTTTATTTTTTAGAAATGAAGATATAAGGCAGAATTATAATTAGATTGAATTGGTAGAAGAACCAATAATAATATTTGGAAAAACTTACTCAGAAAATGTTAGGTTCGAATTATAGTGTCTAGGAAGCTAATTTTCGTAACTGGAGCAAACCGAGGAATTGGGAGAGGGATTACGAAAGGCTTATCCGAAAAGGGTAATCATGTTGTCATGATTTGCAGGAATATACGACAAGGGGAGGAAGTTCGTGAAGAATTACTCAAAAAATATGAAAATGCATCAATCGAAGTCTTAAAAGGAGATCTGTCATCGATCAGGACGGTAAGAGAGTTAGGTACTAGCATAATGCAAAAATACAGCAAGATCGATGCAATAGTTCACAATGCAGGAATTTGGCCAGGAAAATTGAACCTTAATGAGGATGGTTTAGAATCTGCTTTTATGGTAAATCACATTGCTCCACTCCTCTTGAATCATTTACTATTCCCAAGGTTGAAAGAAAGTGCTCCATCACGTATTGTTTTGGTGAATGCTGGATTATATCCAAGAGGACATTTTAAGGTTGACTTAACTCCTTATGGAAAAGACTTCAGCAAAATAAAAACCTATATGAATTCTAAGTTTTGTAATATTTTGTATATGAGGAAATATGCATCATTAATTGAAAATTCGGGAGTAACTATAAATGCTGTTCATCCTGGCGTTATTAGAACAGGTTTAGGTGAGTTTAAAGGATTAATAGGATTTTTATTAAATTTTTTCAGGCTTTTTCAACGATCAATTAAAACAGGTGCTTTAGGGCCTATCAATCTTGCAATAAACTCCGAGATAAATGCTAATGGAAGGTATTTTGATCGTTTAGAGGAAGAACCGTTTTCAGAAAATGTTTTAGATGAAAAGCTAGTAGATTTACTCTGGGATACTAGCTTGGGTTTGTGCAAAATCGAGAATTAGTTACTTTAACAATATGAGTTTGGTGTTTACAAGTCCCTTCTTTTTATCTTGTTTTTTTGATTTTTTCCTTGAATATCATAAGAAAACGCAGAAAGAGTTGCAATGGGAACAAGACCAAGCATAAAAAACGCAATGATCCATAAAATCGCTTCTGTTGTAGCAGCATCGAAAAACCATAGGAAAGGATAACCAAAAATTGCTATCACCACAGAAATCGTGAAGATCAGTGCAAAGGCAATGATTGATGATGGCCACAATTTAGCAAAAAAATCCTGAATTTTCACAGGTAGATGTTCTTTCCACCATTTCAACGGTGAATCTATCTTTGTTGATAAAATACTAGCGAAAACACCAAAATAGAGAGGTCCAAATCCTCCTCCTGCTAGGAATAAAGAGATTGATAAGATTAATAATATACTAGCACCGTATTTTCTGTTTACAAAAGCGGCCACCCAAATTGTGAGAATTAAGCCAATTATCATCGCAGCAATGCCAGTTATAAGATAACTTGGAATAATTGTTAGAGCTCGTTCCGCTGCTCCAACCCAGAATCTCTGGTCTGGTCCGATAGCAGTTATCATCAAACTATCTGGTACAATATCACCTTGAAGTATTTCAAAAAAACCATGTTCTATTCCAGCAAGTCCAATAAGAATACCTATTGTCGATACAACTATTCTGGTTGCACTATGATTCTTCCAGTTAAATCGCTGAATTTTCACATTTTTCAGGGTCATTTTTTATCCTCAATACTTATATTCATTACTTAAACAAAATTTGATATTGATTCCGTTTCAATATTTATATGAGTTCGTTATTAGGAAGATTAATTCAATTCTTAGATGTTGAATACCCGAATAAAAGTGCTTAATTAATTTAAAACTAATAAATCACTTGTTAAGTTGATAAAACACATTTATCCACTAGTTTCTTTCAGATGCTTAGCAAACATTCTACCAAGCTCTTCACCCTTCTTGTAATCTTCTGGAGTAGGTCCACCTGGAAATTCAAACGTATCAAACAAACTCCACTTCAATTTCTCTACACGTGCTTCTAAATCACGTTGGGCTCCTCCAGACCAGCCAAAGCTCCCAAAACGAGCTACATCTTTATGAATTATTCTTTTATATGACGCCATATCAAGAACATATGCCATCGGAGGAAAAAGTTTTGTTTCATAGGTTGGAGTTCCAATCATAACTCCTTGGTATTTCCAAAGATATGGAAGAATGTAACTAACATGAGTTCTTGCCACATCAAAAATTTTTACGGGTATTCCTTCCTTTGATAAGCCTTGGACAACAGCTCCCATCATTTTTTCTGTATTACCGTACATAGAAGCATATAGAAGAGTAATACCTTGTTCTGCTGGTTCTTGACTATACATGGCCCACTTATGATAAAGTTCAATGATCTCTTGGGGATTTCTCCAAATAAGACCATGGGAAGGAGCAATAATATCTATCTCTAGACCTTTTAATGAATCGATTGCTTTTAATACAAATCGACTAAACTTCGCAACGATATTCGCGTAGTAACGGAGGGCTTCCTCCTTATAAAAGTCAATATCCTCATATTCATCCGAAAAAATCGAACCACCGAGCGCCCCATAACTACCAAAAGCATCACAGGAAAAAAGAATTTTACTGGTTTTCTCATAAGTAGCTATAGTTTCAGGCCAATGAACCCACGGCATATCGTAAAAAACAAGCTCGTGTGTTCCTAATTTTATTCTATCGCCTGTTTTGACAACCATGAAATTAGAATCAATCTGATAAAAATCTTTTAACATTTGTTGTGCTTTAGCAGAGCCTACGAATGTAACATTCGGAGCTATTTTCCTCATAGTCTTAATCATACCACTATGATCTGGTTCTATGTGATTAATTATTACGTAGTCAACTGTTGATGGATCAACCACTTCTTCTATCTGACTCAGGAAATCATCAGTTTTTATTCCTTTAACCAAATCTATCAGGGCTACTTTATCATCAACTACGATATATGAGTTGTAAGATACCCCTTCTTTTGAGATAGGCCAAATTCCTTCAAACAAATCCGTTGTCCGATCGTTCAATCCGTTCCAATAAATATTAGGCTTAATTTCTATACATGCCAATAATTTCAACTCTTAAATGGGAAAAGTATTAAAAAAAGAAAAGTGAGAAATCTTATAATTTCTCAAAATCTTCCTTTGGTGCACCACATTCAGGACACACGTAATCATCAGGGAGATCTTCAAATTTTACTCCCTCTGCTTCTTCATCATAGATGTATCCACAAATCATACATTCCCATTTTGCCATATTTTTCATCTCTTACTATTATACACAAGTAATGAGTAGTAGGTTATCATCGATCTTCATATCTTTATAAATTTATATTCTCAAAACAACCCGTAAAGCATTAATTTTTATTGTGATTTTAGTTTTAATGACTTATAAGATCACATGATTATTCTAGGAGTGGTGCTTTGGATGAGTGAAGAAACTAAAACTTATGATTTTCAAGCTGAAGTCAAGAAAGTTCTTGATATATTAATTAACCGCCTTTATAAGAATCGGGAGATATTCTTGCGTGAATTAATTTCAAATTCTGCTGATGCACTTCATCGGGCTAGGATTGTCCTTCTTGAACAGAAAGAGAATGTTTTAGATCCAGATGCGGATTTAAGGATTAACATATCCTTTGATGAGGATGAGGGAACGATTACTATTAGTGATACTGGAATTGGTATGACCTATGATGAAACCGTTCAAAATCTTGGCACAGTTGCCCAAAGTGGAACATTAGAATTCCTTAAACAACTTAATGATTCGAATGATACAGCGAATTTAATAGGTCAATTTGGAGTGGGATTTTATAGTGCTTTCATTGTCGCTAATGATGTGGTTGTCCAATCAAGATCAATCAGTTCAGATTCGAAGGGAATCGAATGGCGGAGTGATGGTTCAGGTCAATTTACAATGACCTATATAGATAAACCAACTCGTGGTACTGATATAATTCTTACAATAAAGGAAGATGCAAAAGAATTCTTAAATAATTACAAATTAGAATCTGTTATTAAGAAATATAGTGATTTTGTAGGCTTTCCCATACGAATGGGTGAAGATGACAAAGTAATAAATAGACAAACACCGATCTGGCATCAAGCGGAGGAGGAAGTAAAGGATGAAGAATTTAACGAGTTCTATCGTCAAATGAGTATGGACTTCACAGAACCATTTCATAGGATAAAACTAAATGTAGACGCACCAATTCAATTTACAGCTCTATTATTTCTTCCAAATCGACGAGATCGTATGATGGCAACTTCTAGTCACCAAGATTACGGTCTTAAATTGTATAGTAAGAAGATTTTGATCCAAGAAAAAGCTAAAGATCTTTTACCAGAATATTTGCGATTCGTATTTGGCGTGGTGGATTCAGAGGATCTTCCGTTGAACGTTAGTCGTGAGGTAATCCAAGTTGATAGAACGATACGTCGGATAAAAAAATCACTCACGAAAAAGATCATTGACGAACTAGAAAAAATCGCTGACGAAGATGAGGATAAATATCTTGAGTGGTATGCACAGTTTGGTGTTTTCATTAAAGAGGGTATTGCTCAAGATGAGAAGCGAAGAGAACGTCTTTTAAGACAATTACGGATTAAAACTTCAAAATCTGACGATAAACCCATCCCTCTCTCTCAATATGTCGATAGGATGCCTGAAGATCAAAATGAAATCTTATATCTTCTCGGTGAAAATCTCCAGAGTCTTAAGAGTAGCCCTCATTTGGAACCCTTTAAAAAACTTGATCAGGAGGTTATTCTCTTCGATGAACCTATTGATACTTTTTTAATGATGCATGTGACCACGTTCAATGAAAAATCATTTAAAGCAATTGATCAAGCTGAACCAGAGCCATTACCAAAATCTGATGAAGAAAAAGAAGATCAGGATGAAGAAAAGGCTGAAGAAGAAGAAAAAGATCCATTTTTGGACCATTTAAAAGAAATCCTTGGTAATCGAGTAATAAAGGTAAAATACACTGAAACGTTGACAGATAGTCCTTGTCGTCTCATGAGTCAAGGAGCAGCTGCTTTTTCTAGAATGATGAGGTATATGCAAGATGATTTCACCCCTCAAGCAAAAATTATGGAATTAAATGCTGAACATTCGATAATCAAGGGATTAAAAGCATTATACGAAAAAGATCCTGAATCTTCTTTGCTGAAACAGTGTACCTATCAATTACTAGAGAATCAAGAATTAGTCGAAGGGAATTTACAAGATCCTGCAGCATTGACTAGTCGTGTCACTGATTTTATGGAACAGTTATTGAGAGAATAATTAATTCCCTTGATTCTTTTTCTATAAATTTCCCTCTATATGATCAGCTAATCTCATACCAAACGCCATCAATGTTAAGACTAATGGTGTTCCTAAGGATTTGGGTAGGATACTTGCATCGCAGACATACAGGTTTTTGATATCTGTCTGAAGATTAGAGTTAACAACTTCTCCTATTGAATTTGTACCTCCAGGATGAGCACCTCTTGTTGGAGTCGAAAATATTTTGTTTTTCTTTGCTCCTGCTTCGATAAGAACCTCTTTAGCGATATTTCTTCCATTTCCTAACCTTTTTTGGTCTTGGGATGATAATGGTTTACTGATCGATATAGAAAGTCGTCCTTGTGTGAGATGACCTGCTTTTTCATCTCTAATTTTAGTCATTATCCCCATCAACCGAGGATAGTGTCGAATTCGTAATATATTCCAAGGTGTTCTCTGTAAACCGAAAGTTAACATGAATACTCCCCATGGGTCGACAACAGGGCTTTGAAGAAATCCCTCATTATGAAAATAATAAGTACCTACAGACATCGGAATATCATTAATCGTTCGATTCCTCTTTTCTTTGGCGATTCCATAAGTAAAAATCATTGGATCCATAAAGAAACTATTACCTGAATTTTTGATCCCCGATTTTTGAAGTATTATTGGAGAATGTACTCCTCCTGCGGAAACTACAACTAAATCTGAATAAATAGAATGACCTCTTTTTGGTTTGACTCCAATCGCGCGACCTCCCTTTATAATAACATGATCTATAACTTTTTTATGGATAATTAATCCATTTTTCCTTCCTTCTTCAATTAATACTCGGCCAGTAAATTTTGCATGATGTTTGCATCCCATCATACAAGCAGAACATCCTACTTTGCACTTGTTAGGATCTACAAATTTTGGTAATTTTTCCCATCGATATCCTAATCGATTACCTGCAGCAAGTAGATTTAGATTTCCTTTACCCAATAGAGAATCAGGTAATATTGTGGTTCCTGTTTCTTTTTCTGCTTGGTCAAGATAATGATCCAAATATATATCCCAATCTTTAAAACTATCAGAAGGAGGACGAAAAGCAGTTCCTGCTGAAATCATTGAAGATCCACCTCGGGTTATTCCTGAAGCGACCAATGCTTTTTCTTTTGTATAACGGAATCCTTTCATGTCGGCCATGCGTGCAATTGCTAGATGATTTCCCAGAAGTTTGTGATTTCCACCTTTCTCAAACATTGCTACTTTTTTACCCGTCATGGCAAGATTGCGAGCAACTGTTGCTCCACCTATTCCTGATCCAATAACTATTGCATCATACTGGTTTTTCATAAAGTTCTTCTCGCCATTATTATTGAATAATAAACAAAATACAGCAATTTTGCAGGATAATTTGGACTTTTGATAAAAACAGAGCTATCATTTTATAAAATGCATGTTCACTCATCAATTGATATTATCAACCGGGGTATATGAAATGTCTGAACGAATTATGAATTTCGATGTAATAATTGTAGGTGGAGGACCAGCAGGATTATCTGCAGGAATTGTTGCTTCTAATAAAGGATTAAATGCCGCTGTTTTTGAAGGTGGAACTTGGGGAGGATTATTAAGTACAATCTATCCTCATAAGAAAATATACAATTACCCTGGTACCCCTAGCATTCGTGCAGATCATTTGGTATCAGAATGGGTTCGTCAAGCAGCTGATCACGGAGTACATTTGATCAAAGAACGGGTATCAAAAATTCATAGTAATTTAAGGGTTGAAACAACCGAGGGCGTTCAATTTCAGGCAAAAGCAATCATAATTGCGACAGGAATGAGCGCCAACGAATTAGGAATTCCAGGTGAGAGCAAATTTTCTAAAAAAGATAGAGGCGTTTTTCCCTATGTAACTGAACCTGCACTGTTTTATGATAGTAGAGTTTTAGTAGTTGGAGGTGGAGATACAGCTATTGATGCAGTAATTGATTTAGATCGCGTTGCGAAGAAGGTTTATCTTGCACATCGGAAAGAAATGTTCCGAGCATCAGAAATGAATTTAGCAAAAGTAAAACAAGAAAACTTAGCTGAAATAATGACCAATGTGGGAATTGTAGAAATTCAAGGAAAAAAGAAAGTTGAGAAAGCTATCTTAGAACATGTTGTAACTAAAGAGAAAATTGAATTAGAAGTAGACAATGTTATACTTGCTGTTGGACTCAAACCAAATACTGAGATCTTCGACCATTTGGAATTAAATTTTAGTGGTAAATACTTAGCTGTTGATGATCTAATGCGTACGAATGTGGAAGGGATATTTGCTGCAGGTGATATCGTAACACCTTATCAGCTTGCAGCTGTTGCTGCTGCTCAAGGTGCTTTGGCTTCACACGGAGCTTATATATTTATTCGGGATCCTTATTGGAAAGAGGAGCATATGAAAGATCAGGATACTGTTAAACGGCAGATAATTTGAAAAAAGTTATATTAAGAAATTAATTAGTACCAAAAGCGCTGAATTTTTATGTTACAAGTATCAGATAATGAAGCCTCTATGCTGATCTTGGTATTGGAAATTGCATCAGTCATTATATTCTCATTAGTAGTGGCACAAGTCCTAGGAAAGCGAGGAATTCCTCAAGTGTTAGGATTGATTTTTGCTGGTATTGCTTTGCAATTTGTAATGGAATTTACTGGATTTCCAAGCCCTCCTACACCTGAACTCCATTATGTTGTTACTACAGGGGCCTTAGGTTTTATTGGCTATTCAATTGGGGCCCATCTTGATTTGAATAGATTGAAACAAGAGTCTTGGGGTTTGAGCTTACTCTTGCTTGGCGAAGCGTTTGGAGCCTTTATAGTGGTGACCTTCATCGTAGGAGTGTTATTTCAGGATTTGATATTGGCGCTCTTGTTGGGTTCCATTGCGATGGCAACTGCTCCAGCAAGTACAAGCGAGGTGATAAGGGAGTATAAGTCTAGTGGTCCACTCAGCCAGACTATATTATTTATAATAGCTTTTGATGATATTTTAGCAATTCTCTTCTTCAATATTTCAATAAGCTTCTCTAAATCAGTATTTACGGGATTAAGTCTATCACTTGTTGACATACTTATACCAATAATTCTTGAACTTGGTGGATCTGTTGTTCTCGGAGCTATCTTAGCGGTTATAATTGTTCCTTTTCGTATTGATAATATGTCAGCAGGAAAATCTGCTGAAGTCGTTTTTCCGGTAATTTTAGTTTGTATTGCGCTTGCTGGTTTGCTAGAACTGAGTGTGATACTTTCCTGTATTACTTTTGGTTTAGTGTTATCAAATCTAGTACGATGTGAAAATAAAGTGTGTATAATGGCTGTAGATAGATTATCTACTCCCCTTATTGCCTTATTCTTTATTTTGATCGGCTTTGAAATGGAGTTAGCTGAACTTTTCACTGGAACGATGGTGCTAATTTTAATATATTTCATCGCTCGCGCTATAGGAAAATCAGTAGGATCTTACAGTACTGCTCGTATTGCAAAGATGCCTGAAACTGTTATGAAAAACATTCCATTTTCACTTTTAACTCAAGCAGGAGTGGCTGTAGGTCTTGCTGCACTAGCATATTCATATCTATTAAATTTAAAAATTCCTGCTGCAACAAATACTGCAGTAATTTTACTAGATGTAATAACTGTTAGCGTTTTAATGGCAGAAATAGTAGGACCATTACTACTAAAATTTGCACTAAGAAAAGCTGGTGAAATAGGCACTAATACGGATTCATCTGCCGCTGAAGAGCAATCTTGTACCTGATTTTTATGGTAAGTGTCTTTTTTCAGAACCAGAATATCTAGCTTTAGATGGGACAACAGTCCTGACTGGTCGTTCACGATACTCTTCTAAAATATGTGCTGTTAATCCTGTTATGCGTGATATAGCAAAAAATGCTTTACCTGTTCGGTTCTCGAAATTCATATCCGCTAATAATGCGCCAATAGCACCATCTACATTTAATGGAAGTTTACGACCAGATTGCTTTGTTAATTCTTCCGCAATTAGGTTTGCTAAATTTACATGTATACCACTAATCCCCTCTTTTTTTGCGATCTCGAGTAGCTTTACAGTCCGAGGATCATTTGTGTGGAAACGGTGTCCAAATCCTGGTATTCGTTTTTTCTCTTTTCTTTTATTTTTCACTAGATCTTTAGCTACATCTTGAAGCGATTGACTTTCATCATAGTTACTCAGTGCTTCAGTTAATAATTTCATGCAATTTTCTCCTGCTCCACCGTGATAATCACCAATGGCACTAATTCCAGCAGCTATAGCAGTCGTAATGGGAACTCCACAAGAAGCTACCGTTCTAGCAGCTACAGCACTTGGAGCTGTTGTTCCATGATCCATAGTAGCTACAAGAATTGCATTTATCACGCGTTCTTCTTGAGGAGAAGGCAAATCACCTTTGATTGTAAGAAATATGCCTGTTGCATACGAAATAGATCCAATTAACTCATCTAGAGGATAACCTCTAATCAATAATTCATTAGGTGAAACTTTTGTTATTTCTGTTTTCCATTCTTCGTCCATTGTAGACAATCCTTCTGAAATTGACTTTTTCTATTCGTTGGGAGTTTAGAGAAAAGGTTTTTCGTTTGAAGAAAAAAACCGCTGATACGTGTGATATTAATGCCTAGGAATGTATTAGGAAGAAACTTACCTGAAAAGTTATTTGGTATATCTTTGAAGCCATACAAAGGTATTCATCGAAGTTCAACCTCAGGAAGTCGCGTTGGTACCGCTTATCAGCCAAGATACACAACCCTTCGGACAAAAAGGTTTTATGACTCCATTGAATCCTTATTGGAGGTTCTACCAATTACTGACGGTATGACTGTATCATTTCATCACGCTTTACGGGAAGGTGACAATGTCGTTGTGCCAATTATAGATGCATTAGCGTCATACGGGGTAAAAAACCTCACGTTAGCTTCTACTGCATTATTTCCAGTTCATACACCATTGTTGGAGCATATCGAATCAGGTGTAATTCAAAGAATCGAAGGCAGTCTCAATGGTCCCCTTGGTAGAGCTGTCTCTCGTGGTGAAATTGAAATTCCAATAGTTCTTAGATCCCATGGAGGAAGGACACGTGCAGTTCAAGAAGGATCCCTTCATATAGATTTAGCGTTCATCGCTGCTTCTACTTGCGACTATATAGGCAACTTAACTGGAAGAATTGGGGCAAGCGCATTTGGTAGTTTAGGGTACCCACTTGATACGGATTCGCTTTATGCAGATATTGTCATTGGAGTAACAGATAATGTTTTATCTAAACCATTAACACAGATTAGTATTCCTTCTAGCAGAGTAGATTATATATTAGAGGTAGATAACATTGGAGATCCATCTAAAATTGCATCTGGTAGTCTAGGAAGAAAGATTCCCCAACAAAGACTTGAAATAGCCGAGAATGTTGTTAAGATTATGGAACATTCAGGTTATCTTGAAGATGGATTTAATTGGCAAGCTGGAGCTGGAGGAATGTCTTTAGCGGCTTCAATGTATCTAAGAGATCTAATTACTGATAAAAATATCTGTGGAGGTTATATTTTTGGAGGGATAGCTACCAATTCAGTTAAGATGCTCGAAGATGGTTTGTTTAGGACTATTTACGATGCTCAATCATTCGATCTAGATGCAGTGAAATCATTAGAAGAAAATTCAAATCACATCGAAGTGAGTATTGATCATGCCTACAATCCTTTCAATAAGGCCTGCATTGCCCTAAACACTGATTTTTCTGTATTAGGTGCCACAGAAGTAGATTCAAACTTTAATATTAACGTTAATACATTTAGTAATGGATTATTAAATTCTGGTATTGGTGGGCATCAAGATGCCGCCAGAGCAAAAATAAGTATGATTGTAGTACCTTTAGCTCGAAAAGTACCCTCCATTATTGATTCTGTCACTACAGTATCTACACCAGGAGACAGTATTGATATTATTGTTACTGATGGAGGAATAGCTATTAATCCTCACCAAACACCAAAGAGAATTAAGGTAGAAAAGATGTTAAGAGCCACAAGGCTCAATATTAAATCTATAGATGAGCTGAAAGAAATAGCATTAAGTCAAGCTCCACTCCTTACTCCAGAAGTAACTTCTAAAGTTTGTACTCTTGTTGAATACCGAGATGGAACACATTTGGATGTTATATATCGTTTAGCTGACTAATTTTCAGGATCAGGATCTATTTGGTCTGAAAAGCTAACATTGAATCCAATTGATTTTAAATGGTTCAGAAAATCAACAGACTCTTCATTTGCGGTTGTTTTGAATGAAATGATTATTGCTGGTGTGAGATCAGTTATCACTTTTTTGACCAATTTTCCTGGTCGTGAATGTGAAGCATCAATACGATTTTTAATCATTAGATTGCGTTTTTTACTTACTGTATCGATGAAACGAATATAAGTAAATCCTAAAATCTCATCTTCTATGGTGGGGGGTAAAGCTGTTGGTGGCTTTTTTTTCTTAATTAAACCCAGCAAAGTATCTTGAATTTTCTCCCCTGCCTTGACAGCTGTTTTAGTAACTGTTTCGACATTTTGTGTTACTATATCAATAATATTCTCTGGTTCACCTTCGCTGTCGAGTGTAATCATTTGGAAGGTTATTTCATAAAAATCTGGGTCAAAAATTACGTTATATCGTGGAGGATAACCAATTTGATCTTTTATTAACCGATAAGCGAATGAACCACCAGGAATGAAGGATAATAACGCATGAAATGATGATTCAATTGCTATTACTTTTGCTACCTCTATTAACCCCTCGATATTTTGTTTATTTAGCCAAATACATACAGATTTGTTATGACGTTTTCCAGCTATTAAGTAACCTTGATATACCTCTAAAACTTTTAGATTGTCTAAATTGATATTTTGGGACATCCATGACGTAATATCCATAATTCTTCCTTACCTTAAGTTATTAAATTATTATTAATATTCAAATGAAAGCTTTTTTTTGAGAAAGGCTTATATTTTATTTCCTTATTAAAAATTTGAAGACTTATTAATCTGTTACAGAATGGAGAAATTAAAGTCTATTATTTGGTGTGATGTATGTCAGAACCCATTTCAATTATCTTGTTTAAAGGTCCCAAATGTGCTGTGTGTAAACCTGTTGAGAAGCATCTTAAACGAATTGTAGAAACATCGCAAGGAGGTGCGACCCTTAAAACTATAAATACGGATGAACATTCCGAAATTTCTGCTACATATAACGTATACCAAGTTCCTCATGTGATTTACAATGATGATGTGGTTTTAACTGCTGCACAGGCCTCTTCTATGTTTTCTTCGATAGATATGACCGATGCTGCAAATATGTTTTCAGCGGAGCAATATGATCTTTTTAATTATTTATTTAACAAACTTATCGAAGCAGGAGTGAAAGCAAGTGAAGCTGATCGTGATCGATGGAGAAAATTATCAATTATAACAGTTTCTGAAAGATTATTGAATTTTGATGAGCTGGAAACTGTAACACGTCCATCTATTGGGGATTATGTACATATTGGTCACTTACAAGCAATTGTAACATCATTACTATCAATTAACCCTATTTCCAAAGGATATCTATTTCGAGCAGGTGAGCTCGCTGGTAAATTTGGTGCTGCACAATCTTGGATGCACCAGTATAATCGGAATATTATGAAAGAACACAGAATGAAATCTCGTTTCGATGAAATGCTCAAAGGTTTCAAGATCCTCTATGGGCCAAATCCAATGGCCTCAAATGTGGCCTCTGATATTACCATAGAACGACTATCAGACTATCACGCGAAGCTCCATATTAACGGATCAGCGTATGCGGTGGAAAACTCGGATATCGGTCAGGATGTTTGTGGATTTTTAGCTGGGGAAATTGCAGGATTAATTGAGGTCACACTAGGTGAAAAAGCTGCTGTAGAAGAGACAAAATGTTGGGGTCTTGGAGATAACTTATGTGAATTCGACATTAAGGTAGGAGAAACATCTGATCACTATGATACTAGTAAAATGGAGACTAAAGAATTTTTCACCGAGACTGACAGATTAAGATTTGAGCTATCGATATCTGATATCTCTCGACATATGTATGATTCACTCCTAAACAAGAAATGGATGCGTCCTGGAATAGGTGACTTCATTCACATCTCAGTTTTGCAGCATATCCTTACTTCTTTGAAATTTTCTGATCCTTTCAACTCTACACTATTGGCATATGCAGGTCAGCATTATGGTCAGATTCTTGAAGATGTAGGTAGTATTTCTCGAATTATTAAAAGACATGAATTAAATGCTAAATCATTCGGAGCTATTGAATTTCCTCAAGCTTGTGAAGTTCTTGGTCTGTATTTTAATTCCCCAGGAATTAGTGCTTCAAAAATTCATGCAGATGTTGCTGTTAAAATTATTGATGATGAAAGTGCCATTTTTAGGGTATGGGAAAGTGCAGCCACTTCGGGTATTAATTTATCAACTGTTGATATGACAGCTCTCTTTCCCTCAACAGATGCACCACCTAAAATGAGTTATCTTGATGATTTTCTGAGTGGTTTTATTAATGGGCGTTTAGATCTTCTTGTTGAAGAGGATGTCATTGTTAGAGAAGTAAAATGTCAAGCAAATGGGAATCCTTGTTGTGAATTCCTAGCTGAACTAGATTGATATTGTTTACAAGACTATTTAGCGCTCGATTATTTTCATCAAGAAATAACCACTAAAAAACCCTACTATATGCGAAATGACATTCGTATCTTGTCCAATAGTAATAATAAGAAAAATTACAATTAAATAATACATTTTTCTTCGTTCTTGTTTACTTTTTCCTTGTAATAGATAGAGTAACGCTCCTAAAAGCCCAAAAATAGCACCTGAAGCTCCTAAAGAGACAAAATTTACTTCTAACAATACAAGTGCCAAGGTTGCTAGGTTTCCAATCAATCCACTCCCGATGAATACAATTAACACCGTGACCCCTCTATGTATCTCTTCTAATCTAGAAGCGAAGATTAGCAGAAATAGTAAGTTTGAGGCCAGGTGCACAACATTGGCGTGGAGAAACATTGCAGTAAAAAGGCGATAGATTTCACCTCTTAGAATCAGCTCATTAATTTGACTTAAATAAAATATTGCTTCTGGGGATTGTACAAGTAGTTGGTATGGAAAAATAAAGAAACATACTAAATAAAGTGCCACAATCATAGTAGCTAAGTACCATGTGACAAATAAGGGAGGTAAACGATTTTTAATAGTATTCAAACCATCTTTTAACAATTTTTCACCTCTAACTGTGTATCGGGCTAGTAAGAATCGACCAAATGGATGTTGTGGAAATTATAAGTAATCCAAATATGCATATAAATGCTGAAATGGGAAAAAAAATGTTTTCAAGATATGTGTGATAATATTCTATGGACCAAAGGATCGACCACCAAATATAACCAATGTATGTTATCAGTAATCCTATTAACAGACCTGTTATCTCCCATAAATATATCGAGGATTCTCTATTGTCATGATACCGATTGATAACCAGTATTAATGACCAGGTAAAGAATGGAAAAATATTCGGGATATAATGGGGATATAAAATTCGGTTAAATGCAAGAAATAATGTCATAAATGGCAAGACAAGCTCAATAACTTCAAAAGGTTCCATCAAAACTCTTTTAGAGAAAATTACCACTCCAATAAGTATGAAAATCAAAATTTGAACAATAAAAGGAATAATGGTTGGTGAAAACTCGGTAAAAATATAGTTGTAAAGAGACATACTAGGATCCATTCGACTTGAGTGGATAAGGAAAACATCAGTAACGTACTCTAATGGAGCAATTATCAAAAATGGCAGTGATACAATTAAAAAAACTAAACCTGAAATTATCCAAATCCGTATTATGCCGAAATTATGCTTTTTTACTCCCCATATAATAAGAGGAAGCATATAAACACCAGCAGTTGGTTTTACGAGTAAGGCAAGACCAAAGAGGAGCCCAGCTCCTACGAGTTTATTTCGAGAAAACAATAAATACCCAAGAAGCACAAAAAAGAGCATAAAATTCTCATGATATCCTCCAAAGACGACACCGAGGGTGGATGGGTTTAATAAGAACCAGTTAAAGCTGAATAGAGCAAGTTTATCACTAAAATAAGACTTAATCATATAGTATAGGAGGAAAGCAACAAGAAAATTGAATATAATAATGATAATTTTAGCCATTTCAAAAGTAAATGTGTTAACGCCAATTATTAAAATTACTAGGGCTAATGTATAGAGATACAAAGGAGGGTATTGAGGATTAGGGAGTAACGTTCCTTCGAATAATATTTGATTAATATCACGATATAATACTTCTCCTTGAGCAATTTTTCGAGCAGTTTCCACTTGTAAGACAAAATCGATGGGATTAAAATAGATAAGAGCAGCAACAATGTGAATTATTAGATTTATAGTCGATGAGATAAATAACCATTTATGCTTTGATAGTAGTTGAGGAAAATTAATTTTTTTAGCCACTATCATTTTCTCATCATCAATTTTTTATTCGGTTATGAACAGTTAGAATCAATAAAGAATTTATGGCATTTTCTTGTTGTAATAGCTATTGTTTATAATAGATTATTTATTTATCGTGAGTAGAAGTCTTATGAGTAGAGGTAGAATAGTTGGCTAGAAAGAAACCTGTTGCACCACCAATCGCATTCTTCTTAGTCAATCACGGTATCCCAACTGTAAGCATTGGCTTCTCAAATGAGCAATCCATCCTTTTTGGGGGTATTTTAACAGCTATCTCATCATTAACAAGCAGCGAAACAGGAATGGGGATGTTAGATGATATTCAAGCGCAAAATGGGAGAATATTTATTCAAAATGTTGGCAATGACTCGCTTGTAGGCTTTTTTATTTGGAACAAAACCCCTTTCGCTCAGAAGATAGAACGGCAGTTAAAAGTGCTAGCGGGTATGCTTGGGACTCGTTATCTATCCGATTATGTATATAATCCATTATTCGAGGAAGTTTTGCTCGTGGGAGCGTTACCAGAAAAATTCCAAGTAAAATTAGGGTATCAAGCTGTTGTAGCTTGGCGAAAACAAGTTCGCCATTCTCCATTTAGGGAAACAGATACCCTGTCAAAGTTACTAGAGAAAATAGATCGGAAATTCCTCGATGATCTTGGATTGACAGTAACGGACTTGACATTTGCAGAAAAAATTGAAAATGCAATCGATACTGCAGTATGGACCGCATTGGGATCTGTTCTAAAAAATGACATGTCAATTCTGATTACAGCACGTGATATTGATTCAATACTCCCAAATCTTCGTTCTCAGATGAAGAATTTAATTACCGATGAGATCGGTAGAAATGGACCTGCTTCTCATCTCAAGAAGTGTTTAGCTGAAGTTAAATCTTCTTATAATCCTACTATGGATTTAATTGAAGTAAAGAAAGTAACTGCAATATTACTACTAAAAGAGTTTATTTCTGGATACAATAATGATCCTTTCGGTGAACAAGGTTTAGTTATCACAAAGCAATTACTAGATCTTGGATTTTCAAGACAGCCTCTCGAATCAATTTTAGGTTCTAATTCACAAGATATCATCAAAATTCTTGTTGAAGAAGAAGCATTATTTGATTTCCGCAAGAATCCATTCTTTCATGCGTTTTTAACATTTTTAATGGGAGAAACTCCCGAATCTATAAATTCTCTAAGTGGAAATCAACTGAAAAAAGAATTGATAGGTTTGGTATCAAAAAAGAGACCATTACCGTCATTGGAAATTGATCGTGTGATGTATGATTTATCGGGGAATCCAGAAACAGCTTCTCATGCAAAAAAATCGTTAGAAAACGCTTTGATTAAAACATCATCAGTTTTAATGTCTTTTCTATTAGTAGGGGATGACTCCAACATTGGAAAAATATTTAATGATCTGATACTTGATATATCTAAGTTATCAGACCGAGTAAAAGAGATAAACTATTTTATCATATTTTTCAAAGAACTTATAAACTATAAGTGGTCTCAAACTATTGTTAATGGATGTTTACCGACATTAAAACAGCTTAATACATCAAATATATGTAAATTTCTACAGGATAACCCTGAGAACTATTTAGTACAATTAGAGAATAATAATAAAAGAAAACTTGATCAAGAATTAAGATTTCCATTACTTACTAAGATCAATGAGTGTTGGAAAGAGCTTCAAAATTCATCCTTTGATTTCGAGCTAGATGTGAAAGTCGAGTATCCAAACCATAATGATATCAAGAAGAAAATTATCAAAGGATTAGAGAAAATAATCAAGCGCACGAAGTCTGGAAAGAAAGTATCCGAGCAGGATATTAATAATTTAAAGGAATTAGTTCAAAAGGAATATGATCGTCGGGAAGAACGAATTATTAAGGAAATTCAAGGATTTAAGAAGGTCTACCAATCAAAGAAAATACCTGAACCACCTTGGTTCAAATATTCAAACGTTGGTGGAGATATCTGGGAGGTTACTGATCCAAAAGACGTTATGCGGTCTATTTCAGAGATCTTCACTTTAGCAAATTATTTTCAGAATAAAAACAAATCTGATAGACAAATCCATGCAGTCTTTGAAATGCTTGGAGGTATTAAAGTAGCATTTGAAACTATCTCCGCTAATCATTTTTATGATCAATTACCTCCCGATATATTAGAAATCATTGAAAACCCTTTATCTAGAAAAGAAAAGAATCCTGAAATTTCCTTCCTTCGTGAGAAGAATTATAAGGAAGGTATCGGATCCTTACGTGAATTTTTCGATAACAATTCTGGATTGATTATTTCTACACTCCTCTCACAATGTTTGACAGTAATTAAGGATAGTTACTTCAGGATTGATCCAGAAGTTTTCATGGATGACGAGAATCTTCAAAGTCCTAATTATCTATTTCTTCTAGAAGTCCCAAGGGAATTAATTGAAGAGTCGAACCCCGTTGAAATGTTCGGGGAGAAATACTTTATTTTTCAAAAGACAGATCAAGTACTTAGAATTGGTTTTCACTTAGATAAGTGGAAAGGAAGAGGAAACAAACTTTTTGACTTATTAGTATCTTCTAGCTCTTTAGAAAGTGCTCATTACTATAAGCAAGCGACTAAAGTCCTTGGTCATTTCTCTGGTTTTGTGTACTCTGCTGCAGTAGGAAATTTACATGTTTGCCCTAGAGACCTGAATCAAGTAAGTGATCTATTTCTGTAATTAGATCTCTGTTAGAATCGCTTAGAATTATTTTTCTCCATAGAGAGAGAGAATTTTATCTCGCCACGGACGTAAATCATCTGGATGAGTTGGATAGTTTTCATATAGATCTCGTGCGGCATCCATTCTCTTTAATATTTTCCTAAATTCTAATAAAGTGCCTAATACCCGTTTTCCCCGCCAAGCTCGAATAAGATTGACCTTTAATCCACTTGATATTTTTCCGCTGGCATTTCCATAAAGCATATCATTTTCACCTAAGACTTTCTTATGGAAGATTTCATTGATAATAGAGCTGGGGAGAGGAATAATATAATCCTTCATTATAGCTAATGGGGCATTAATGGAAGCTATTGAATTCATAAACTCTACGCTGTAATCCCAGAGTCCTGCTGTCGAAACGTCATCTATTTCCAAAGCAGCAGTTATAGTTTTAGCTGCCATTGCAGCTGCATTTACAGATATCCCGATACCGCCACCATCTGTGGGTTTAACTTGAGTACCTGAATCTCCGATTAACATAAAGCCATTCCATACCAAATTATCTTGCGGTCTTCGTAATGGTACTCTCCAGGCCCCTCCGTTTAATAATTTAGAATCTTTATAGAATTCCTTTGATCGTTCTAGATACAAATCAAATTGTTTATGTGGATTCATTTTATGCTCTAAAGCATAATTTCGCATTATCCCTAAACCAGCATTCATTGAATTTGGCCCTCGGGGAAATTCCCAGAGATAACCCCCAGGACATAATTCCTGATCAAAGATAAGACGAATAAATTCTGGTGACTGTATTTCAGTTTCAACATCTCTTATTTCACGATAACAATTACAGACATCTTTTGCTGCGAGTTCTAGATCCATGAACGTTTTTTCGGGATCAAGTCTTGTTCTCAAGGTTCCTATAATTCCAGATGCATCAATAATTACCTTTCCAGATATCTCATGAATATTTTTATCTTTTCCTCGATATTTAATCCCTGTAACGTAATCATCTGTTATTATTGGTTCTTTAACAAAAGATTCATCAAATAATTCTGCACCAAAGTCTATTGCGTCATTTAAAATTCTCATACCAAGTTTGAAACGATCAATGATAATTCCTGTCCCACCCTCTTCTATAAGTTCGAGTTTCACCTCTCGATCGGGAGAGTAAAGCCAAGCACCCTTTACTTTTTGAATAACTTCATCATTCTTCGGGGGATCAACTTTGGTGATTGGTTGAATTCTTCTGAAATGCTCTCCACTTGTTGCATCCCCACATATTTTCACGCCTATTTTTGCCTTAGGTTGCCTGTCCAGTAGAGCTACTTTGAGTCCTTTATTTGCAAGTCCTGCAGCAGCCATTGAACCTGCTGTTCCTGCCCCAACGATTACAACATCATAATTTGCCATTAGTGACACCTAATAGTCTTTAAAGTATTTTTATTATAATTATACGAATATTTCAAATTTCTAGATGAAAGTTTTGTTACTATGAGAGGGTATCTAATTTTTTCATTAAGGTAGATTGAGTTTTCCCTCTTTTTTCCATTTGGGATTTCAGGTAATCAATACTATCCACTGTACTTGGGTTTTGATTATTCAGGAGAGCAAGATACATCGAAATATAATCTCCCAGATATGTAGAAGTTACTAACTGTGTTAATAAGCTACCCTCCTTGATAAATATATCCACAATTTCCACTTTTTTTCCAATTATCTCTTTTGTAATTTCAAATCTTAGAGAAACATTGGGATGTTCTGATGGAAATCGAAAAATAACAACTATAAACGAATTGTCAGTTGATAAACCCTCAAACCCTACGATATGGTTATGATTAAATTCTGGTAATTCTTCTGCAAGAGCTAACTGCTTTGAATTCTCATTAATCTGGCATTTAAATCTATTTGCAACACATAAGAAAGGAGACCAGATAACAGGAATTCTATTATGAATCTTTGCAGCAATTTGCTTAGCTTCATTCTTCCCACTCGGGATTTCAGGTTTAATTGTTTCCTGCAAACTTTTGAGTTGCTCAATTACTTCTTGTACTTCTGAGGAGTTCATGGTTACTAGGTTGACACTATGGAGAATTTTAAGAATAGGAAAAAACAATATTGGGAATGAAGCTCGAGGTTGGTGACCTGAAGGTATTTTAAAGAATGGAAGTTGATTTTTTAAACAAAATTCTCCTAATTTTCCCCCACTTCCAATACATATTGTTGGACAATCATTTTCTAACGCTGAGATTAACCCTGATATTGATTCTTCTGTATTTCCACTGTAACTGATAACGATAATCAAGGAGTGGTCATCAACAAATTTTGGTAGAGTATAGTTTCTCTGTACTAAAATTGGAAATTCAACAGAATTTTCAAAATAAGTCCTGATATAATCACCAGAAACGGCAGAACCTCCCATCCCTGTTATTACAACCTGGCTAATGCTGTTTTTGTAATTCAGACTGTTTTGTCCAATTTTAATATTCGATGGTATTGTTATTGACTGGGCAATTATTTGTTCAATTAATTTTGGCCATGTATATACCATTTCAAACATATTTTCAGTATCTAATTGAGAGATATCATTTAAATTATCAAGATTCATGAAAAAATCCCATCTACTCTTATTGAACACAATAAAGGACTATCTTTCTAAGGATGTCTGTTACGAATGCGAAACTGAAGGTACGAATTGTCTGATAACTAGTTTGAGGAAAAAAAGAGTTTTCTTTCGTCATTTTCGTCTTTTTCGGAGATCTCTCTC
>JAEOSP010000784.1 GCA_016840305.1 Candidatus Hodarchaeota archaeon | reverse complement strand
TTATACTGAGGATAGACTTGGAAATGGAGAAACAAATACAGCAATATGGGTTAAGACCAACAATAAAAAAGCAGTGTTATATCAAGGTGCAACACACTTTAGTGGTGCTTATAGTGTTGGAGACACATTTTATGTCCATGAAACAACAGATTGGATTGTGGCAGCATATGATAATGTTGGAGTTAATGAAAGAGATGATGGAATACAAAGTATGTACTTCAAAATAAGCGTTGACCAATTCCCATTTCCTGTTACCATATATGAAGATACATTGACAGAATTAACATACGTTTATACTATAGGAGGGCATAAAGTTTACACAATAACACTTCACAATCTTTTCAATCTCACACAATTGAGTGGATATCACAACAAACGACTTTACCTTGATTATCAGTTATATGATGGATTAGGTGCAGCATCTCCCTTGATACGATATGGTTTAGAATTAAGGATGGACTATGATGCAGAACATCATGGTGCTGAAATAGCATTATCAAATGTGAGTCCAACCTATACAAATCTAAGTGTAACCTATATCAGTGGAATTACCAGATTAGGTGTCACTGGTGATGATCCTGATATAAACAACTATGAATGGTTTGTTGATTCTACATCTCTAGCAATTACTACTAGTAATTATTACGATCTAGATAGTACAACCTTAACTGATGGTTTAAGCTACAATTTCAAAGTCAAAGCTACTGATATATTCGATAACACTTTTACTTCTGCTGTGACTCAACAATATACTGTAGACAATACGATTCCAAATGTTAATATCACGAGTTTATATAATAGTGATATTTTAAAGGGAATTGTATCTCTTGAGTGGACTACTGACTTCTCAGATATTCAAGATGCCTTTTGGCAATACCGGTATTGGAACGGTACAAATTGGATAAATTGGCAAAACATAACTGATTCAGACAGTGATTTTTCCAATCCATTACTTTGGGATACATCCACTTTACCTGAATATTCAACTTATGAAATTCAGATAAAAGTTGTAGATCAAGTTAGTTTAACTGCTACAGATGTAGTTGGTCAGATAACCATCGATAATGTTAGCCCTACAGTTTTAGAGGGTCCTGATAATTTAACTTATGAATTGGGTTCTATAAATAATACTCTAACATACAATGTAACTGATCTAAATCCTTCATTTTATAGAGTCTATAGAGATGATGTTTTCTTATATGAGAGCAATTGGACAAATAATAACTTGATAGAACTTAATATAGATGCATTAGACACAGGAACCTATTCCTACTATCTTGAAATTCATGATGGTTTTGAAAATAATCTAACAACAAGTGAGATTATAGTAACTGTTGATGATACGACATCTCCTATTGTTACTCAACCTGATGATATTAGCTATATCGAGGGAAGTACAGGTAATATTATACGATGGAGTGCTACTGACCTAAAACCAGCTGCTTATCTAGTTTATCTCGATGGTTCTTTTCTTTATGGTAAAGCCTGGACTAGTGGGGAGATAATTAAAGTGAATATCGACGGATTAAGTGTAGATAATTATTCTTATGAAATAATTTTCTATGATACTTACAGCAATACAGTTTCGGATATAGTAAATGTAACTGTTTTAGCAGATGTTGCTGCCCCAGCATTAATTGAACAAGAAGATATTGCTTATGAGTTGGGCGATGTTGGAAATGAAATTATCTGGGATGCAAGTGATGTGAATCCAGACATATATATTTTGTACATTGATGATGTAATTGAGGTATCTGATATTTGGACTAATGCAGCTGTAATTTTTGTTGATGTAGATGGTCATAACCCAGGAGAATATCTTTACAGAATTGAATTCTACGATCAATATGATAACATGATTTATGACGAAGTTCTTGTAGTAGTTGAAGATACTACTGTTCCGGAAATAATAGGGCCAATCGATAAGATCTACGAAGAGGGGAGTTTAGGGAACTCTATAAGTTGGAGTGTTTTGGATCTAAAACCGAATGAATACATACTCTACATTAATGGTACCTTAAACAAAACAGGAACATGGTCTAATTCAGAATCACTAGTATTCAACATCGATAGCCTTGATCCGGGATTGTATAATTATACATTAGTAGTCTCTGATACAAGTGGAAATTATGCTTCTGATGAAGTTTTCATAACTGTTATAGCAAATACAAAGAAAACCTCAGGATTTAGCATTATTCTAGCTCTAATGACTATTTCTGCAATCGTGTTCTTAATTCGTAAGAAGAAGAGAAAGTAATCTTTTTTTCTCAAATTTTTTTTATAATCACTGTAATCTAAAGATTCTTTGATCGATGACATTCTATCAAATGTAAAAACTTATTTGGTAAGGTGACATATGGTTATTCATGTCACTTGTTATTTCCACAGAACTCAATGTTGGTTATGATAAATTCAGTGAAGTAGAAAAAGTTACTCGTGAAGTATTAGCAGAACATGGATTTGGAATTCTAACTGAAATAGACGCCAAAGAAACATTGAAGAAAAAAATAGATGCGGATATCAGACCGTATAAGATTCTGGGAGCTTGCAATCCTCCTTTCGCACACAAAGCAATTGTTTTAGTTCCAGAAATAGGTGCATTGTTACCCTGCAATGTTATAATCTACGAAAATGAAAATGGCAAAATTGTAGTTTCTGCTCTGAATCCAAAGGAAGCTATGAGCGTTGTTAAAGTAGATAAACTAAATGAACTTGCAGATGAAGTTAATGAGATAATGAAAGATGCAATAAGAGATATTGAAGCAAAATTCTCTTAATTTTTATTTTTCTCCTTTTAGAAAAATTCGAAATGG
>JAEOSP010000090.1 GCA_016840305.1 Candidatus Hodarchaeota archaeon | reverse complement strand
CTTTTGGAAGTGTGGTTTGTAGGAACTTTCGGTGTGTGAATGATCTTTGAAACAAAAGGAAAATTCTGACTTAACTTTGGATGAAATCTTTGAGGGTTATCTCAAATCGCCTAAACTATTCCAACGACGCGATGTTTTAGACAGTTCCTTTGTGCCTGAGAATCTTCCTCATCGAACTGAACAAATCAAGCAATTAGGGTATATTTTAGCTTCTGTTCTACGTGGTGCTAAACCTAGTAACATTTTATGTTTTGGTAAAACTGGTACAGGTAAGACAGCTGTTTCTAAGTATGTTTTAAACATTTTAAGGAAAAAAGCGCCTGACCATGGTTTACGAATTGAAGTTGCTTATTTAAATTGTAATAATGTTGATACAAACTATCGAGTCTTTGCGGATCTTTGTAGTGCTTTAGGTATCGAAGTTCCCTTCACTGGACTTGCAACAGATGAAGTTTTTTCTCGTTTTAAACAGGGATTAGATCAACGTGATTCGTTGTTCATTGTTGTCCTTGACGAAATTGATAGTTTAATTAAGAAATCTGGGAATGAAACTCTCTATAGTCTAACACGTATTAATGCTGACCTTTCTCGTGCCAAAGTTAGCATAATAGGTATTTCTAATGACTTGAAATTCAAGGATTATCTGGATCCACGAGTCTTGTCTTCATTATCAGAGGAAGAGCTTGTTTTCAAACCCTATGAAGCACCTGAAATAACAGATATTCTCATTGAACGCGCTAAATTATCTCTCCGACCTGATGCAATGGATGAGGGAGTTATAAATCTGATAGCTGCTATTGCAGCGCAAGAACACGGAGATGCTCGCCGTGCAATTGATCTACTTCGTGTTTCTGCTGAGATTGCAGAGAGGGGAAATTCCGAAAAAATTACTGAATCTCATGTTAAGAAAGCACAGGGTGCTATAGAGCGCAATACTATTACTGAAGTAATAAGCACATTACCTTTGCAATCAAAGATCGTTATGGTAGCTATTTACATGCTAGAGAACACTACTAAAGAACCTGATACTGTGTCAACTGGTGATGTGTATGAAAGATATGTTCAATTATGCAGAGAAACTGGTACAGATTCACTTACTCAAAGACGAGTAGGTGATTTGATTAATGAATTAGACGCTTTAGGTATTATTACTGCACGTGTTGTATCTCGTGGCCGCCACGGTAGAACCAAAGAGATTCACTTTAGTATTCCTCGCTCTATGATTGAATCCACTCTTAAAGAAGATAAAATGGTTCCTGGTTTTTTTCCCTGATCTTTTTTGTCCAACAAATTTAGTCATAAAATTTTCACTTTCTTATTGATTTCAAGTCAAACAATGTTATTTCTCCCGTTTTTGTATCTATCACAGGAAAAACACCGAATGAAGATTTTTCCTCTTTTTCTGATTTTTCAGATAGTGGACGTTTTAAGGATCCACAAGAGGCAATACGAACACCCTTGTATGTACCATAATTAGCGTAATGAAGATGGCCTGTTACGAATACGTCAGGAATTTCATTTATTACCAAATAATCTTTTGAGTATGGAGCGATTGAAGTAAATGAACCATATTCAGGTGATAGATGCCTATATTCTAATAATTGTGAAAATCCTCTTATGGGATTATGTTCCTTAATCTTGAAATGGTTCTGAAAAATTTTATCACAGCCCTGACCATGGAAAACAAGAAATTTCATTCCATTAATTGTTAAGCGAAGAGGATTTCCATGATTTTGAACATTTGAAAGGGTATACATGGAGCTTCCAATTTTTTTATCAATCGCTGGTTGTGGAATTGCTAGTTGTGAGGCATCATGTTCCCCAGGAATGGTTATTATCTGTATTCTTGATGGAATTTTAGCTAATAATTCCGCCAATTGACTATATTGTGTTTCATATGAATCTATGCCTTTACTTTCTGAGTTTTGGCTAGTTCCCTCCACTAAATCTCCTGCGATTATAATTACATCAATTTCTCTTGGAGAAAATGGAATCACGGAATTCTCAATTTTTTCATTAAGAAATGCAATTAAATGTGAAAACAGGTTTCTAGAAAACCCCTCTGCACCATAATGAAGATCTGCGAGGCATAATACTTTCGAATTATGTTTTCCATTCAAATTTGATATATGTTCTTTGAGAGATGGTCGAAAAATGTCTTTCCCCCAGAATGCAGTTATTTCTCCATATTGGAAATTTTTTGGAAGTACGCCTGACACTCCAACAACCGAATCTCTTAATATATTTCGATAATCAGGAAATGATGGGCTATCTTGAACAATCACACACTTTGTAGGTCTTCCTGATGATGGATCTTCTAATTGGATGACGAATCGGTTTGTATGTAGAACTTGAGTATCATGAATCATTCCGATCAGAACACCTTCCCTATTATCTGTAGTATCTGACTCTTGAATATAATGACTCATGATAAATTCGTTTGTGGGGAGATTTTCCTGTAGAATTTTTGTTAGTTCTTTGTAGCGATCTATGAAAAGCTCCCGAAATGCATCTATTTTTGGTTCCTGATGAAGTTTGTAAGGTATATCAAGATCAATATTAATTAGGATCTCTTTATCTGGAAACATATCTTTTTTCTGAGGAGTATCCAAATTCTGTGTATCATTTATATTTAGGTTTTCTTGTTCAATCGTTTTAACACTTACTTGTAATTTTTCTCCTCCTTTCATGTAGGTTTTGACCATTTCTTTTGTTATTACAGGCTTATTAGGTGATAATCTTCTCAGGAATCTATGAAGAGCTTCTTCCGAATAAGAATTATTGTGAATGTAAGTTAAAGCTTCAGCATTTATATTATATTGATATTGGAGAATAATTT
>JAEOSP010000783.1 GCA_016840305.1 Candidatus Hodarchaeota archaeon | reverse complement strand
TTCTTCAACATCTTTTGGTCGTAATGTTTCTAGGAAATCTGCGGGTAGTGAAATGGGTTTAGATTCCTGTAATTGTATCATTTTTGCTATTGTTACTGCAGACATCTCTTTAATGTGCCTCCACGGTTTTTCTTTATTTTAAGTTAGTATCCTTTATTGTTGAACAATTTTGGCATTTATTTTGCCTTATGATTCATACGAACAATTCGGCTAGCTTTATGTTTAAAAGGGTTTTTATTTTAGAGAGATTAGCTCCTGATTTCGAGATTGAGCCTTTGCCTCATGATATTAAATTTCGTCCACATATCAGGTATTTGTACTCGTTTATGAAGAAGTTAGAGGTAAGTTCCCTTAAAAGCTATGTTTGCTCTTAAGCCGATTCTCAAAACTTTATTTGAAATCATAAGTATCTCCTGTTTATTAACTGTAATTATTATTATTTACTTGCTTGATTTTAAATTATACGTTTAGATGTTCTTATTACTTTATTTCTGTTATACTTTGTTGTCTCAAAAATATTTTTTCCCTCTAATTTGTTTTATAATCACTATAGAAATGAATCCTCCCGCATTTCACTGAATTCGTGGATCCTAACAGAAGTTTTGAATTTCTTCTTTAAATCTAATTTGTTGTCAAATTTTCCCCTTAAAATTCATTTATTCAAACGAGAAGCCTCTGTTTTTGAATTCATTATTGAGAAAACGGTATTTCGGTTCCATTGTAATTCGTAGAATATTTCCAGCAAAGAATTTATTTTATTTTGATTTTTAAATTTTAGATTTTCCGTACAAAATTTTTTTCCAAATGCGTAGTCTTATTAGTAGCTTTCATATGTTGTGAGATTAAAGGATATTTGTTTATATTCCTTTTAGTGCCCTTTGATGGGGTAGTTACTTATGGTTTTTGACAGAGATATTAGATTAACTATTTTAGGGCATACAGGTGTGGGAAAGACCAGTCTTATACGAAGATTAAAAGGAAAAGACCCTGCTGTTACCGAGAAGACCATGGATATAACTGTGGAGAAAAAGAAAATAATACTTCTATCTGCAAAAAATCAATCTAAATTGTCTATGGAGCGTTACCGTAAATATAATGTTATAGCAGTGGACAATCCAGGTGACTTTAAGCTAAGACGTAAATGGCGCGAAGCCATGCGTAAGTACAAAACTGACGGAATCCTCTTCATGCTTGATCCATCACAGCCAGTGGAAGAACAACGTGTCGCGATGGAAGATTCTTTTAACTATTTTCTTGATAGTTTGAGCCTAGATCCTGAAAAAGCTGATAAAAAAGCTAGTAAGAAGAAAACATTATTCATTTTCGTTGTTAACAAGATGGATAAAATGGATTTCGATAATAACAAAGCTATTGAGTTTCTGAAAAACTTCGATCTTGTAATGAAAGATTATAAGATGACATTTCCTTTTGCAGCTCTTGAACAGGCCTTTATTAGTGTTCATGACTCCCCGTACGAAGATATTGATCAAATATTTGAAAAATGCAAACAAGCTCTTTATTAATAATCTTGGATTACCAATGACTGCTATTCATCAAGTAATTGTGAGAAATATTCCTCCTAAAGGACTTGATATTGTTACTGCTACTATTAGTAAGAGCCAGATTCAGGATTTATCTCAATACGTCCCCTCCAAATGCCCAGAGGAATTTAAAGATTTCTTTGTTACAAAATTCTGCCATTCTTCAGGTAAGATAGCTCTTAGATTTACTTTTAATGATGGTGTTGACCAATTTGGACGTAAAGCTATTAAAACTCACACATTGATAATCGATCAATCCTTGTATAATAAGAAAACTGCCCTTTATTTTCTTTCTCCCCTAATTAATGGACAATTAACGATGGAGGGTAATAATCTTCTGAAATCTAACGATTTCAGCGATATTCTTCCGTCCTCCGTGTCTTCAAAACTAATCGAAGCAGTTATGAGTAAGAAGAGAGTAATACTAAATAGTAAGAATGAAAAATCCCCACTCTCAATAATCCATCTTTTTGGCACATTAGATCGTATAATCCCACCTCAATTAACTTCTTTTTTCACTTTTCAATCTCAAATTGACCAATCACTTCTTTCTGAATTTAAGGAAATTTCATTGGTATATTCGGATATGAAAATTGATAACGCGTTAGTTTTGGATTCATTAGAATCTAAAGAATCTGAATTTCCTACAATTCGTGCATTAACAGAGGCCTTACCTAACTTAGAAAATCTTAGGGGGTTACAGAAGCAATTGTTTTTAGCTGTTCCTGAGAAAATGTTGAGTTTTCGTATTCATTGGCGATTTGGCATTAAAACATTCGCCCACATACGAAAAACTTTAGAAGTCGGCCTTCATATCAATGATTTAGTGCAAATAGTGGTAGGCCCTCACAAGGGGAGAAAAGCTAGTATTCAGACCATCGATTCTGAAAATGGAATACTAGAAGTAGTACTAGTGAATGATAATCCACCAAGGTCAATCAGTGTTGCAATGAGTTCTGTCCATTTGATACAATCCCAACCTCATTAAACAATAAAATCTCTCTTCTTTATGCTTTAAATTACTTCTCCCTTCTCCTGTAATATTCTAGTTGCGCATCTAACTACATCAAGGTCATTATCTTCGAGTAGTTTTAATAATATCTCTTTACTATCTGAATACCGATATTTAGATAGATATCTTGCTGCGAACATTCTTTCAAACTTATCAGGGTCATGTAGCGCCTTTTGAACCATTTTTTCCAAGGTTTCCTTTTGAAAGGCAGGCAATTATAATCACAAATACACTACTTCAGTCGTTTTAAATCATTCTTCTCCCCTTTCAATACAAGGAAGAATTTTGTGCATTCCTTTCCTAAGTGATATATGACTTTTATCAAAGAAGAAACAAAGAAAATTCATATCTACAGGGAAATTAACATCAATGTCAAAACCGCTCACTTCACCTTTCAATGAAAAACAAATAGATGATATTTTATCAGTACTACAGACAGCAACAGCTAAACTTGTTGATCCTTTAGTAACTCACATAACTAAAAAACGTCGTGATCCTTTTCAAATTCTTATTGCAACTATTTTAAGCTTACGTACCAAAGATACAACAACCTATAAAGCCAGTCGGGAACTATTTGCGGTAGCTGATACTCCCAGCAAAATTCTTGAACTACCCGTTGATGAATTGGAGAAATTGATATATCCTGTTGGTTTTTACCGTCGAAAGGCATTAACAATTAGGACAATTTGTGAAAGACTTACTGAAGAATTTGATGGAGTGGTACCATCTTCATTAGAAACTTTATTGAGTTTCAAGGGCGTAGGGAGAAAAACTGCCAATTTAGTTGTGACTATGGGATTTAATAAGCCAGGTATTTGTGTTGACGTTCATGTAGGCCGAATTACACAACGAATCGGGTTTGTACCTATAAAAGGGAAAAAAGACGGAAAAGTTGTTTTTCATGATGCTGACCGTGTTGAAATGATCCTTCGAAAAACCTTACCTAAAAAATGGTGGATTCCTATTAATGATATTTTAGTACGTTGGGGTCAAAATATCTGCTCACCAGTTAGTCCTAAATGTTCTCAATGTCCCATTAACATACAATGTTTGCGTGTAGGTGTCTTAAAGAGCAGATAAACTTAGTTTTCAAAATTGTAAATGAGACTGACGGATTGTTTTATACGATCCAGTAACATACTTTTCTGTTTCCACCCCTCCACGAAAAGTATTTGTATTAAATCCCTTACTCTGAGCAAGAGAATAAGATATGAGCTCAATTGGAATAGTTTGTACTAATGGTGATAGATAAGGATCTTCAGGCATCACAAAATGAAGATTGTTAATTAATTCTGGATCAACCAAGTTTTTATTCGCAAGAATCAGTGTTTTTGCACCAATAATTTCTCGTAATACAGGTTCAATTTCCATAACTCGATCGTAAGATTGTTTATCGGATGCTAATAGAAGTACTGTCGATTTATCAGTAGTAATAAAATAACGAGTGTGACAATATTCTTCAATATCACATGTAAAACCATGTAAGGTGAACTCAAACATTTTGTATGCCCCAAATAACCCAGTAGGGGCATCAGGCCCCGAAGCTACAAAAAATATATTATCACAAAAATCCTTGAAAGATTGGCCAATTCTGATAATTTCATCATGTTGGTCAAGAGCTTCCTCAACAAGCGAAAAAGCTGATTTAACTTTATTTAAATGACTGGTTACGTTTGTAGATAAATGAGCGAATAAAACACTAAGTGTTCCTAAGTTTGCAATGTAAGTTTTCGTTTGAGCAACATCATTTTGATAACCTACGTATTTCTTTGCCGTTTCTG
>JAEOSP010000782.1 GCA_016840305.1 Candidatus Hodarchaeota archaeon | reverse complement strand
TACTATCTGATAAATCTCGAGAAGAGCGAAAAGTCCAGAGTTTCACATACAGATAACCAGGGATGGCAGGAAGCAATCCAATCAGAAATAAAATCCCCTTAATTACATCGGTAATAGTGAATTCATCCAAAGAATCAGGAGACGAAGAAAGGGAGCTATTCAGATTTCCTTGATCATGGTTTACAATCCTTGGAAACTCATATGCCTCCTCGTTCTCAGTCCAAGATGGAGGATGTTTATCGACATCAATATCCTGTTGAATAAAAGTTTTCGAATAATCACTATTCTGATCAAAATAGAATTCAGAAAAGTTTGTGTGACTGCAATAAGGACAAAGCTTCATTCCACGATTAATAGAATTTTTTATCGAGTTAACACAGAACACTTTTCCACAAGCGGGGCAGGTACCTCGCTCCCAACGAGGAGAATGAGTTTTATCACATAAACTGCAATAAAACGCCCTCTTTTCAGTCATTGAAACTACCACATTCAACAAATATTACTAGTTAATAAAAATAAAAGGATAACTCAAGGTTAACCTAGAAGTAATCAAAAAAAAATGAAACAAGGATTGATCAACAGACACAAGACCAGAAGTGCTCAATTTTAACTCAAAAAACATCTTTTTGACTCCTTAGACTAACTGACGAGAGGACTGACTCGTTCCACACTTTTATCAAGAAAAAGCCCTTGTGCGATTAGTGGCAGTGTTTAAAAAATACTAAACATGTCGGTTGAAACTTCCACGCGTATTTCTTGAAGAAAACTGCTCCATCAACGGGATCTTTTATCCCAGCACTCTTTTATCATCACATGGTTACTGTCACCAGTCCCCATGGCATTAACAAATGGAAAAGTGGAATTACCCTTTAAAAGTCTGATACGTTTCAAGGATAACTGAAAATATACAGTTATTAGATGATTTATCTCTATGAAGAAAGTAAGAAGAACTTATATCAAAAAAATGAGTTGAACCTATGTTCTAAAGGACATTCTTGATTGAGGTATCTCACACCATCCCTAGGTCTTCCTGAGCTTGAAATGAGTAAGCTAAATCATTAGAATGGACTTATTTCGAAGTCCAATGAGAGCATTGTTCTGGCTAGAGGAAAAAGCTTAAGTACTTCCCTAACCATAATTAATCAAATTTATGAAAATTGTACGCTGATTTTTTCTAGTGGATTTTCTGGATCTTCAAATCTTGGACGGAAAGTGACAAGCTCTTGAGGCGAGAAAAGCAAATCTCCAATATTAAAGATTGTAAAGGCCAAGCACTATTTCTTATCGGAATTTTATTAGCTTCCTTTTTCCCCATTCTTTCAACACTTTCTCTTCATCAATCATTTACGACAGATGAAATTCAAACTGGCACGTTTCATAAAAGCAATATCAATTCTTCAGTACAAATTTTCACACTAGATAAAATTCCATTGATTGGTCAAGAATGGAATATTTCGATAAAACTTCATGAAAACAGTACCACAAATGTTATTTGGACAGTTTCATCAGGCCAACCCTATTTTTGGGAAGGGCCTTCTCAGTTTATCATGAATCCTAATGAAACTGTTACTCAGATCTATATTTCCCATATTACTGGAGATAATTATGGGTATATAATGTTAAATTTTTACTTACAGTTATCAAATAGCACAGCAGGGGTTAGTGGATCGTATCAAACTATTTTAATTTCAGAAGGTTATTGGGAAAACGTTGGTACGGGACAATTGTATGTTTCAGATATAAACTCATGGCTAAAGGGGAAATCAAACTCTTCTCAATTTTTACTCGAATCACTTCTTCTTTTACTTGGCCTCATAATAATTGTTATCTTAATAAAAAAATTAAAATTCAATTAATCAAGCTCATATTATGCACTAGAGAAAAATCTTTCTGTAATTTGATTAGATATTTTTTTTTCCACGATAATGAATTGTTATGAATTTGGTAATGAAACTTAAATTTAGTATTATCAGTTCTATTCGGAGACCTGAGGACTCAAAAGGTGATGGAAGATTACTATAAGTTACTTGTACTCGATTGCTTGTGTTGTGGTAAGTAATCTCACTAAGAGAGAGAGAACCATATAAATAAAGCTGGCCAACCCAGGTCATCTCCAAAGGAATACCTGTAATATCTGCGGAAAGGTTCCAGGATAGATGTTGAATGAAACTATCCAGAAATTCATATCCTAAATTGGTAGAGTTTGCGAGAACTTTTTCGTAGCTACAGATCATTTCTTCATAACTGTCGTAAAATTCAACCCTGTAAGAAAGGAAATATGTAACATTTCTGAAGATGGTCTGATCTCTAAGCCCATATTTGTATTTCAGTTCGATTAGTGTGGTTGAATTCCAATTACTTTGATAATATCCGCTAAAACCAAAAGATACTACCCCTTTTTCACCAAAATTAGCACTCAATACTCCACTCAAAGAGTCGAGTTGGTTTGAATTATTCTCAGCGATAATAGTTCCATCTATTGATAGCTGTAAAAGCAAAATAACAAAGATTAATATGACTGCTGGATAAAGTCGATTTTTTCCATCTATTCTCATTATAAGATCCTCAAAAAGCATCTCGTCAAATGAAAAAATATTGTTCTACTTTTGTTTCATTCTAAATTCTCATAAGAAACCGTCATATCTATCATTATTAGAGTTAAAAACAAGAAATGTATTTTGTGAATCTATCCGAAAGTACCAGGGGAACTCATGACCAAGATAAGGAGCAGGACCAGCGAGACCATAACCTTCTCCGCCATTCATAACAAAACCTTCTGGGAGATTGACAGAAGGATCCCATCCATCTAGTATTTCAAAGAGATGGTAAAATTCATGAAGAGTCGTGATAATTCCTAATCCCCAGTCATCAGTCCAATCTATTGACATTCGACACCAATTTCGCAAATGAAGTGTGCCTCCTGGTTCAGTAGTGTCCTTTCCTTGTCCAGTAAACGTAAATAGAATATCGAAACCTTGATTATGAGTATCCGTGCCTGGATGATCAAAGGTCTCATTATGATAGTTCCAACTATAAGGTGTGTTTAAAAATGTCTTACCAGCATTTTGGACGTCTGTAATACTTGGAGTAGCAGAATCATCATCATTATCATCCCACCACTGATACATATAAGAATAAAATCTAAATTCTAAACCCCAAATACCTTCCATTCCATCTGAATCCGATTCTATATAAGATTCGAAAGTTATATTATAAACATCAAGACCTGTACTTTGCACTTCATCAATAAAATTGGTTATTGATTTAGAATTAACGCTTAGAAACGTTGAAAATTCCGAATCATAGACTATTGCGGTAAAAATCATTGGATCAGTCACCTTAGAGATTTCAAATACACCTTCAGAAAGTGGGTTTTTGGTATCATCCCAGGCACCACCACGAGCAAATACCTGAGTCACTTTATAATCTCCTGCATTTAAAGCATATCTTTTTGAACCAAGGGTAGTGAAAAATGGTCCTAAATTATGCTCCACAACCTTTGTTTGATGGGGAAAAATGTATATTCCCGCAGATTTCTCAGGAGTCCAATCCTCCCAATTATTGTAATCATAAGCTTTGAGTTTATATCTAAGCCCTGCTATGTACCAATCAAAGAAGTTATCAGGATTGTAAATGTAGGTCTTTACTAATACTGAATCACCCTTATCCGCATCATATGCATAAAACGAGGTAATATAAGGATATTCTTCTTCCCACCAAGTTATTCCAGCACCACCACCAGCCACAGAAGGTGTATCATCAGGCCATGTGGGTGTCACTGTCATTGAAAATTGTCCTTTCGCGTGTATAATATTCAGAGTGTAGTTATACGGAAGACTGGTTGTACCAGAAGTGGATATCATAAAAGTAGATTCAAATTGATCATCATCCGCAGTTAATGAAAAAGGTGAACCTGTATTCATCAGTTTTATCTGTGGAGTTCCATCAGAGAGTAAAGGAATGTCAAAATTGTCCGGGACCGTTAAATTAAATGCACATTCAGAGATTGATAGACCTGAAAAGGTTCCACTAACTTGAATGGTCAAATCACCTTGCTCATTCACTTCATAGATTGCACTTTCGGAATTAATTTCCATAGTGAGGGGGGTAGTTAAAGCGTATGTGACACTGATGACAGAAAGAGACAGGAAAATAACGCAGAAAAAGGTAAGTGTCTTAACATTTGATGGGTTCATTGAATTCTTCATTACAACACCTTTAGAATGTTATGAGTAGATAGTCATCATCAAAGCGAAATGATTGATAAACATTGAATCAGATGAACCCAACCTGAACACTATCTGAACTCCATCCGAACTATACCTGAACTATATACTTCACATATACAGAAGGACGAAGAGATCAATTTGAACCAAGAAAAATAATCATCTGTCTGAAACTCAGTTCCTTGCTAGATGAAGAGAGGCTTAGGATTACAGATAAGGGATACTAGCCCTCTTCCTGGAGTTGATGAATAAACTCCTTTAGAAAGGCCGCTTCAGGGGTAATTTGGTAAAATTTACGACGGTAACTATCCGGGTTAAGGCAGGTAATAATATTCCTGGCTTTCAATCCATAAATACACTGAATCGTAGAGGTAGGATTAAGGTTTAATTCTTTGGCGAGCTGATAGGCATAACACGGTTTTTTGGCAAGATGACAAAAAATGCGTATACGGTTCTTGCCACTTAGAATATACGAGAGCATAGAATTTGAATTATGCTTGTTGTTGTTTGACTCGGTTAAAGATTTCTTTTCTAGCTCGGTAAGTTCTTTGAAATTAGCTGTTTTTGGCTTAGAGGTCATCTTCTCTCAATACTCCCAAGGGTGGTCTTATACTCTCTCCAGAGATCTCATTTATCCTCCATCTCCAGAAGTGAAATAATGAATTAATGGTTCAATACAGCTTTATTTAATTTATAAAGTCTACCATGAGACTCTATCTCTCTGAAATATGGTGTAAATGGACCCGAGGAGAGAAATGGAATTCAATATTATAGTAGAAAAAAACCCAGTGATACACTAAATTAAATGAAATTCAAAAGAGAAAGAGAATTGACCAACAGACACAAGACCAGAAGCAACTTCTATTTGTTCAACGACTCCTATAGGCTAACTAACGAAAGGACTGAATAGTTCCACATTTCTCTGAAGAAATTTCAATCTCTACCACAAATCGGATCAATTCGTGAAAGATAATTCCAGATATATTTACAAACAAAAAACGTACAAGGGATAACAAATACAAATAGGAAATATGATTTCCCGTAAAATAAGAAGATATCAACATTGGAAAAACCAGCATCAATTAGCTCTACTCTGTTAAATAACTTACAATTTCTCCAAAACCAATCAGTCACAGTAAAGATAAAATTGATAAAAAGGATATTCAGATTAAAGAAAACCAAGTATATTATCCTCTTACGTGCCTTG
>JAEOSP010000781.1 GCA_016840305.1 Candidatus Hodarchaeota archaeon | reverse complement strand
CCATAGAGTTATATCTCGCTAGTCTGGACGCTTATGTTAGTTGGGAGAGTATTGAAGGTGGACCTTATTATAGACTTTCTAGTTTAGAGCAACAACGCAATCAATTTCAGAATGCGATGAGTGGTACTAAAACTAAAGTTGGATGGAATATTATGTCCATAGAGGATCCTAATGATGCAGATATGCGTGATTATCGTATGGGTATATACAACTATACAAGTTGGGATATAATTCTAGGAAAATTTCCAGACTTAGAAGATAGAATTTCTATAGTTTGGGATAATTATGGTGTGGCTGATGTAGAGTTTGATTCTGATCTTGAGGACGCTATTGTTAAATATATACATATACCTGACTGTAATAGAGGTTATGGTAGTACATCGGAAGTAAAAGTTCTGTATAAAGGCAGTGTATATAAACTGAAGTATATTCGTAACATTGGTGATGGATTCGATCTAGAAAACTATGTTAAAAAGGTTGAGAAGTTCGTTGATAGGAAAGAATATAAATTCGGCAATAAGTTAATTAAGAGTAAGATTATTCCTACTATAACTGTAGAAGAACCTGAAGAGGTTAAGGAAGAGATTGATATTGACAAGATATTGAGAGATGGTAGCACATTGCTAAGCAGAGGGGCAAGGAATTCAATTGTCAAGGCATTTAAAGAAGCAATTTATGCAGCAATTTACAAAGACAACAACTCCTCTACTACCGACGTATCCAATTAATAACGTCGCGTTAGAGGTAAATATAACAGAAGATTTCAAACAGAGTGTTGATTACTTCTGTAAACAAGTACCAACCTTAGAGTGGAGTGGTATTTTATTTTATACAATTGATGGAGATTTTAATAAGGACTCTAAGATTACTATAACTCCAGAGTATATCCATTTAATGGATATTGGAACTGGTGGTTATACAGAGTATGATTGGGATGAGACTGCTTTAAAACTAACGTTCGATAAGCCAGAACTATTAGGATTAAAGATAGGTCATATTCATTCGCATAATTCTATGAGTACATTCTTCTCAGGTACAGACATGAGAGAATTATCAGATAATGCTCCTAATTATAATCAATATTTTTCATTGATTGTTAATAATAGATTAGATATGACAGCTAAATTAGCTGTAGTGGGTGAAGTAGAAAGTACCCAAAAGTTCTCATTCAACACAAGATTGAATGGGTTATTTAAATCCAAAGCTAGAGAAGAAACTAAGCAAGTATTGTTTACTCTAGATGCTGGATTCAATAGACAAGACAGAGATTTCAAACACAGTCAAGATATAAAAGAACGTTTCGTAACAGTACAAAAAGAAGTTGATGAAAGAAAGAAATCTAGAAATACCACAGTGTTTGGTTACAATGGTAATACAACTATAGGTTCAACTATAAGAAGTGATAGAGATATTATTCGTGATAGAGATTATGATGATCAGTTGAGTTTTCCATTCAGTTCAAGAACTAATGGATATCAAAGAGAGTATCAAGATGAATCCCTTATGGGAAGGTATGATCAAGCTACTATATTTTATGAAGCTGATGCTATCCTTACATCTATAGCTACTTTAATAGATCCCTCAACTGCGGGTATATCTCATTTATGGGAAGGTAACGAGATAGTACGTCAATATAAAAAGTCATTAGATTTGACAGCTTATAAGACTGAAGATCCTGATGTACCTGGTGTTGATATAGTTAAGGCTATCATTTTAGAGAACCTTGATGATGCTTATCTGAATGAAGAATTTGTAACTACATATGAAAGTGTGGATGCAGATTATAATGATGGGTTTATTAAGTTCTTGACAGATATGATTAATGTGTTAAAACTTGATTTAGAAATGGGTATTATACCTAAGTCTGTTATCAAGAGATTAGAGGAGGTGATGTATGAGTATGGAAAGGAGAAGTAGATTTAAAGATCTAACATGGATGAAATATAAGCTTCCAAAGGATGATTATATTACACTTATAGGAGCTGGAGGAATAGGTTCTTATCTTACTTATTATTTAGGTAGGGTTGATAACTTTGATATTGCTTTATATGATTATGATATAGTAGATGAAAGTAATCTCGGAGGACAAATGTTCTTAGCTAATCAGAAAGGTCAAAATAAGACTATTGCTGCTAAAACTAACATGAAAATGTTCTCTGAAATCAAACATAACATACATGTTATGAGTAAGTTTGATGAAGATTGTGATGCTACTCCTATTACATTCGTATGTCCTGATAACATCTTAGCAAGGAAGATTGCTTTCAATAAATGGAAGGAATTACCTGATAGAAAGGTGTTTATAGATGGTAGAATGTTAGCTGAATCTGGTTATATATATACTGTAGTTCCTGGTAGAGAAGAAGAGTATGAGAAAACTCTATTTGATGATAAAGATGTTGAAGATGTATTATGTAGTATGAAAGCCACATCTCATTGTGGTGCTATGACTGGTGCGTTAATGATGTCAATGTTTAACAATTGGTGTGCTAACCAAGTAGTAGGAGTTGAAGCTTTTGATATTCCGTTAAAGTTAGAATTCTCTCTACAGTTCGCACACTTTGAAAAGAGTAATCATGTTAAAAGTATCGAATGAGTGTTATAGTGGTCGTCAGTATAGTGAATGGAATCAACAGATAGGACATAATGTCATAAGGAATATTTTCGTAAGTCTGACTGTTAGAAGGAAAAGTTTTCAAGATATAGTAGATCCTGATAAACTTGTACCATTCTCAACATTAAGGATTAAGAAGAAATCTGACACTCATGGACATTTGTGGAATATAACCAGAAGATGTATTCTTGCAAAATATAATGAATTGAGAGGTGGATATTACCGATTGAATGAGAGTGAAAGTGAACAACATAACGAGTTACAAACTGCTTTGAAACCTGTTGTTGAGGATGTACCAGTACTCCCTTCAATTATAGTAAGTTAT
>JAEOSP010000780.1 GCA_016840305.1 Candidatus Hodarchaeota archaeon | reverse complement strand
AGTGCAAGTTTGAAACGTGAAACAGCTAAAGGATATTCTGCACGTACATATATTATCCCATGATTAGCTCCAATAGCAAAAGCACCTATTATCATCCCCTCCAACACACTATGAGGATCTGCCTCAAGCAATGAACGATCCATAAAAGCACCAGGATCACCCTCGTCTGCGTTACATATGATATATTTTTCAGTTCCAGGTGCATCGTGACAAAACTGCCACTTCATCCCTGTTGAAAATCCAGCTCCCCCCCTTCCTCGTAAGCCTGAATCCTTTACTGCTTGAATAATTTCCTGAGGTTGCATTTGAAGAGCTCTTTTTAACCCTGAATAACCACCTTTTTTGATGTATTCTTCAATTTTCTCTGGATTTATGTGTCCACAGTTCCCCAGAATCATTCTAGTTTGTTTACTGTAGAAGGGAATATCCTTGTATTTTGCAATACGTTTTTGTGACTTTGGATCAATATAGAAGTACTCTTCAACAGGAATTCTATCTTTAAGATGCGAAGTAACTATTTTTTTTACATTTGGGACTTTAACCTGACAATACATAAATCCCTCTGGTTCAATGATTACGATAGGACCTTGAGCACAAAAACCATGGCAACCTGTGAAGTCTACTTTCACTTTGTTCTCTAAATTCAAATTTTTAATCTGTTCAACAAATTCTTCACTGATTTCATTTGATTTTGATGAAATACAGCCAGTTCCTTTGCATATTAAAACAGTGTTTGGAATTGTGTCTGGATGATTCACTATTCTTCCTCCTTTCTTTTTTCATCCTTTACAATTCTATTGATGAGCCGAAGTAGTTTCGCAGGTTTCACTTGTCCATAAACTTCACCGTCTATTTGAACAACTGGTGCTAAGGCACAACATCCAAGACAGGCAACGCGTTCAAAACTAAATAGCCCATCTTCGGTAGTTTCACCTGGGTTTATGTTTAATTTTGTTCTTACTGTTTCTGCAAGAACGTTTCCACCCTTTACAAAACAAGCTGTACCTAAACACACAGAAATAATATGTTTTCCTGGTTTAGTAAATTTAAATTGTTGATAAAATGAAGCAACCCCATAAACCTCGTTGGGAGATATTTCAAGGTATTCACTTATACGAATCATGTTATCTTTTGATAAAAATCCATATTCCATTTGTACTTCTTGTAAGATAGGAATTAAATTTGCTTGATACTTCCCTTTTGAGATTAAAATCTTATGAAGAGTTGGATCCATAGGTTCTGCTGCGACCAATTATGAACACCTCTTATGTCGAGTTACTGACATGCTTTACCACTTACAATATAATTAAAAAGTGATTTCATGCGAAAACTAAGGTTTAGAATGCCTGAAATTTGTTAGAAACTGTTGAGTACTACCGTTCTGTTTGAGGTTTATATAACTTGTTCTGAACTCGCGAGGAAAACAATACTAGAGTATTATCTTACGGAGTTAATCATTTTCTTGATTTGATCCAAAGATTACTCTTCGCTACTAATCTCTATCAATAATTCAGCAAAAATTTCCATTTCTTTCAACAATTCTGCAAGTTCTTCAGGCGAATCCGCTGGTTCCCCTTCATCAATCATGAGGAGTACTGTTAATACATAACTGAAAATATGGGCTTCCAATTTCTTAACTTTTGAACTTGCAGAGAAAAAGGCTGATTCTGATGTCAAAAAATTCTCTCTTAAGACATTACAAGCCAATATATATTCTCTTAAATCTTCTCGAAGTTGAATCCCTGTAGTAAACCCTTTGATATTGTGTGTAATAACATTTCCATTTACATCTGTAATGATGATTTTGGATTTTAACTTTGATAATTGTTCTTGGGCTCCTTCCACGCTTTTCTTTACCTCTTCAAAATCTGCTATCATTATCTGCCTTATATAATCATTTAGCTCTTCTTGGCGATAAACTGATGTTAAGAATTCACGAGGAGCATGTTTTACAATGAAAGGTAATTTTTTAGCCTTAACTAAATTATCTTCGAGCTTAGTTTCGTCATATTCCTCTGTGTCGTATTTATGATAGAAGATTTTTATCCGTGGATCTCCTCCCTGGTCTTTAATAGCCGTATAAACATCGTTAAAATACTCATCAGCTAAGTGATAATCCTCTGGATGGTGAAGATCAAGAACAAATATTAGAATTGAAGTATTAGCCAATAGCTTAGGAGTTTCTAAATAACTCTTTCGATATTCCTCTTGTCCGCCGAAATCCCAAAGAGAAATCTGTAAACCAAGATAATTATGTGATTTAACTTCATACATCACAGTAGGACCAAGATCTTTGACCTCCATTGGAGTCATTCCGCCAAATGTCGTTGAATAAATAGATGTTTTTCCACAACCGCTAAGACCGACAACAGATATTTTCATACTATTACCTCATTGAAAAAAATCATTTTACGAGCAATCTAATACAAATAGATTAATTAGAGAAACAGTAGTTACGTGATAAAAAATCCTAAAGATAATTTATAAAAGATTTTGCTTGAATTGCACATTCAACTCTTTGTGTTTAGGAAAACTGGTATGTTATTAAACCCACAATCAATGACAATAAATATCAAAATAACGCTTTTAAGCTGATATGAATTGGATTCACAAAGATCGTAAGTTATAAGGTTGTGAAAAAATGCCGCCACGAGCAATTTCTAAATACACAAGGGAAACATTGCAATTTTTCGGCCAACCAATCTCTTATTTGTTACGAGAACAAGTTAGATTACTGCTTATTGTCGTTGCTATAACAGAGAGTGCTTTCTCTTCTTCAGTTATCTCAATACCTTTGTATTTTGACACTCTTCCTGAAAGAACAACAGGTTTTTTTGCTAGCGAATTAGAATTACCTATTATTTTAACAGTTTATTATCTACTTTCTCTATCGACAGCTTCGTTTTGGGGATCTATTAGCGATCGAATTGGAAGAAGACCACTGTTGATTGTAGGAACTGCACTTGCAGGGATTAGTTTTCTTCCCTATCCACTTGTTTTCGCTTCTTACGATACAGCTCCGATGAGCTTCTGGATACTATTAGTATCTAATGGACTTAAGGGGATAGCTTCCGCAATGATTGCTGGCCCAGTTCTAGCTATGTTCGCTGATAGCGCACCAGAACGTAATCATGGAGAAACAATGGGAAAATTTTACTTAGCACGTTCAGCTGGAGCTGCAAGTGGATTTTTAATTGGAGGATTGGCGTGGGATTTATTCACGGGAGATTCATTTTACTTCTTTATGCTAATAATGTTTGCAGCTTCAGCCTTGTACATTTTTCGCTTTTCTGAACCAAGAAGGACACCTAAGGTAGCAATTGAGCTAAAGGATTCTTCAGTGAACTTTGAAACGAACGTAGAAGAACCTGAAGGGGGAATGAATCCGTTTAAGGCAATGCTTCAAAGTTTGCAAAACAAGCAATTTCGAAAATTCGCTATTGCTTGGCTTGCTTATACAACATTAGTTGGCGCAGGAGGAACATATGCTCCTGTAATACTAAAAAGAGTGACTGCAGGTGGAATAGGAGCATCAGTTATTGGCTTTGTATTCCTCATCGGTGTATCAATAATGGGAATAATTCAACCAACCTTAGGAAAGCTATCAGACAATTTTGGAAGAAAACCTTTTCTTGTTATAGGCTGTGTGGGGACAAGCTTACTTGTGGTACTGTTTGCTACCATTTTAAGTCTTCCACCAGAAGAATTCATTAATTTACTATTAGATCCCCTTTCTGTCAGCAACACTAAAGGGTTATCTTTCGGTCTCGGCATAGTAATATATTTCCCTCATCTATTGATCGTATTATTAATTTTTATACTGCTACTCAGTGCATCAGCATTTGGATCAGCCTCATTAGCTCTCATAACTGATGTAACCAAAGAAGGAAATCGTGGAAGGGAAATGGGCTTTACTCAAGCCTTAATGTCCACAGGTTCAATACTGGGAACCATCATTGGTGGTACTGTTATCAATTATTATGGCCCATTAGGTGTGATGGCATTTTGTTTCGGGTTAAGCATTATAGCGGTAGTAATTATCGTACAATTTCTGTATGAAACAAGTGGGTTCTATTATTTCACTCATAAGCTTATGTAATACCAAAAAACAATTTCTGGTTCATTTTTTACTATTTAAACTATATCCTGTAAATTGTGCCAAATTAGATAGATTTTAATAAAGCACTTTGGCGAATATTATTGGAGATGAGAATGTCCTACCAATGGTATTCGTCGCTAGTGGTTATACACCAGCACTAATTTTAATTTCAAAAATCAACCAACAGGACATTCCGCTAAATAAACAAATATCATATATCCATCTCTTCTTTTTCGTCTTAAATGGCGTGATTACGTATGAATTTAGATGAGGACACTCAAACAACTCGAACAGTTGATGCTTTCGGTGGTACGGTCGCAGATTATGATCGATTGATGACTGAATTTGGTATAAAACCAATAGAAGAAATTCTTGATAAACTACCAGAAGATAAACAGCATTACTATATGAATCGTGATATTCTTTTTGGTCATTCAGCTCTAGAACCTGTTATTGAGGCAATGAATAAAAACAAACCATTTGCAATCATGACTGGAATAAAACCGAGTTCACCTGATTACCATATTGGAAACCTTGTAACATGCAACGAAGTCATTTATTTCCAAAAGCATGGTGGTAAAGTATACTTTTGCATAGCAGACATCGAGAGCTACGCTGATGGTCGATTACCTCTAGAACAAGCAGAAAAGAATGCAATCGAAAATATTGCTGATCTCATTGCGTTAGGATTAAACTTAGATAACGCATATGTATACCGTCAATCTCAACAGAAGGATGTAATGCAATTAGGTTACCTCTTGTCTTCGCATGCAACGTATAATATGATGAAGGCTATATATGGTGAACATAGATTAGGTGTTTATAATGCTGCCTTTGTTCAGGTAGCTGATATTCTCCTTCCTCAGGTTTTGAACGGCCCCATTCCCACCGTAACCCCCATTGGGGCTGATCAAGCTCCCCATGCTAGATTATCACATGATTTCGCTAGAAAGAAATTTTTCCAAAATACCTACAAATTCTTTTTACCTGGTTTTACTTTCCATAAATTAATTCAGGGTTTAGATGGGTCTGATAAAATGGCTAAAAGAAACCCCATGTCCGTTCTAACACTTTTTGAGACTCCAAAATCACTTAAAAAGAAAATAATGAATGCTTTCACGGGAGGACGTATTACAGTCGAGGAACAACGTAAATTAGGAGGGCAACCAGAGATCTGTCGAGTATTTGATATGTATCGATATTTCTTTCAAGATGACGATAATGAACTAAAGGAGATTGAAAGAGCCTGTCGCTCGGGTGAATTACTCTGTGGCGTCGATAAGAAAAATCTCTTAGCCATTATTCAGGAGTTCATTAAGAATCATGAAAAGAAACGTCTTGATGCGATTCCAAAAGCAAGAGAAGTTGTCCTTGAACGTCTCGATGGTTAACTCTAAACCCGATTATTCCTTCAGATATTAATAATTATAAAACGAAAAAAATGAAAATCAATTCCAAAAGTTTATTTCTAAGAAAGAATTTTGCCAAAGTCAGAAGAGGAATTTATTCCGGAAAAGCTATTCGGACATGTTTAAATTTTCTGATAAAGAATTAGTAATTAAATCCTTTTCATGCAATACTGTGAGGTCAGCTGAATGAGTCATTACCTGAAGCAACTAAAAACCCAAAGCTCTCGGAAAATTATTCTCCTCGGGCTTTCTCAAGCAGGTAAAACCTCCATTCGTGATGTAGTTTTTGGAGGCAAGGCTCCAGAAGAAACAGCAAATTATGCGGCAACTTTGAATTACGAACGCCAAGTAGAACAAGTAGCT
>JAEOSP010000779.1 GCA_016840305.1 Candidatus Hodarchaeota archaeon | reverse complement strand
CTTAATCCATGGAGGGAGAGGGGGAATGTTTCGTTTGGAGGCAAATTATCTCTGGTAAATTTTCGAATAACTCCAGGTTTGCTTTTAGTAACCATTGCATCAACTATTATTACTTTATCCTCGGAGCTCATATAATCTAACAAATTCAGTCCAGCTAGTCCTGCTTCGATCACTTCGACATTCTTAGAGAGTTTAATTTTACTCTTGAGTTTCTTTATTACTTCAATTCCTATTCCATCATCAGAGGCCAGAATGTTTCCACAGCCGATTATTTTTATCATTTTATATGTTAACGGCTTCATTAAGGTATGAATTTTTCGTTAGGTAGGTTTATCATCATTGTTCCGATTTAGTGTGTATCATAAAGACGGGGGTTGGAGGATATAATTTGAAGCCATTAATGATTGTGTTTGATTGCGCACTCGGTTTATCATCCTGTGAGCTGTTTCATATAATTCCTGACTGCTAATCTTTTTCCTAGCTATGCCTTGTTCTATTGCCTTAAGACCCACAGCAACTGCTTCCCTTGGAAAGACTTCCCAATCGTCCATCGTAGGAATGATATAATCCTCCTTTAGACCTTTAGATTCAGCAACCTTAGCTAACTCAAGAGCTGCAGCAATACACATTTCATCGGTAATCGTTCTTGCCCTAACATCAAGAGCCCCCCTAAATATACCTGGGAATCCGAGAGAATTATTCACTTGATTTGGTAAATCTGATCTACCTGTAGCAACAATCTTTGCTCCTGCTTCAAGAGCGTCCCAAGGCCATATTTCTGGTATCGGATTAGCACAGGCGAAAACGATTGCTTTATCGGCCATATGTGATATCCAGTCTTTCTTAATTGTATTTGGTCCAGGTTTAGATGCAGCTAAACAAATATCAGTCCCCTTTAGAGCTTCAGCAATGCCCCCTGTTCTTCCTTCTAGGTTGGTTTTCAAAATCATTTCCCATTTATATTGATCCTCATTTTCTACTTCTTTTCTTCCTTGATGCAAAATGCCTTCAGAATCTACAACAAACATATTTTTTGGATTAAAACCCGTTTTTATCAGGATTCTAGCTATTGCAATACTGGCAGCGCCGGCCCCAATTAGGGAGATGGTAACCTTTTCAACCTTCTTGCCAACTATTTTTAGGGCATTCAATAAACCCGCTACTACAACTGTTGCTGTCCCCTGCTGGTCGTCGTGCCATACAGGTATATTCATTTCATTCTGAAGTCTTTGTAAGATGTAGAAACATTTTGGCTTTTCAATGTCTTCAAGGTTAATTCCACCGAAGGAAGGTTCCATCCACTTACAGGCATTTATGATTTCTTCAGCATTATTTGTGGCTAGAACAATAGGATAGGAGTCTACTCCTCCAAGATATTTGTAGAGTAATGCCTTACCTTCCATTACTGGAAGGGCAGCTTCAGGTCCAATATTACCCAACCCAAGCACTCTTGTTCCATCGCTTATTACTGCAACAATGTTTGCTCTATTAGTATAGTCGAAGACTGCATTTTTATTCTGTTTGATCGCCTTACAAGGTTCAGCAACACCGGGCGAGTACCATATTGCAAAATCATCATATGACCTGATTGCACATTTAGGAACGACTTCAATCTTTCCTCGATAAAATGGGTGATATTTCATTGCAAGTAATCCCGGTAGTTTAGCTTTCTCTTCTTTTGTTGACAATGTATTACCAATTAATAATAGAGTGTTCAGCTTCTTTAAATAAATTAATCTTTTTTTTCAATTTTATTTAATATTCCTTCCCAATCTATTTTCCATATTAGTGATAGCACTAGAATTAAAAGGGCTGAAGTTACTATAATAAATATTAGTTGATTGCCTTCTCCTATCAGAAATGGAGATAGCGTATCATAAAAAAATCTTCCACTAAAAATTATCAGGTAGGTAGATAGGAATTTTCCAATCAAGGATGGTATTAATATTCTCCATATAGGAAATCTAAGAAGTCCTAAAGGAATAAATATTAAATCGTCAGGTAAGGGTGTCAAAGCAAATAAAAATATAAGGAAAGGGGTTAGATATTTTCTCCTAGTTATTATCTTTAACATGGATTCTAATTTTTTCTTTCTTTTTTCTCCCACGGCTTTATTAGCAAAGCGTCCAAAAACGTATCCTACCATTTCACCAAAACCGGATCCAAGTCCGCCTGCTATCGCGAGCCAAAGAATGTTCAAACTACCCTCAAATCCAAAGAAGAAAAAAATGATTGTATAAGGCAAAGGAATTATAATTGAAGTTGATCCTACAAAACTTATGATAAAGGCACCCAAATATCCGTATTGAATTGCAATTTGGGTGAAAATCTCTTCTAGCATATATTTTCCCTTTATGATTCTTTAATAATAATAGATTCTTAGGGTCTATATTTTAACTTCTTTCTATTTTAAATCTAATAGTTAATATTCAATGATAACTCTATAAGGGTGAGTATAAATTTCTATTATCTTGCCTTTAGCATTAGCAATCATCGTGACTCCGGTTCTCCAGGCTGAGAATATGCCTGAATACATAGGTTTTCGAATTGATACAGTTATAGGTATTCCAACTCTTGATGCTTTTAAGACCATGTCGCCAGACTGGCGTCCAGTAGTAACAAGAACTAAATGATTGAAATTAATTTCTTTAAGAGCTGAAGTGCCTATTACTTTGTCTATTGCATTATGCCTACCAACATCTTCATGAAAAGCGATTAAAGCATTTCCTAGAAAAAGTCCTGTTGAGTGTACTGCTCGATTTCGTGATGATTTTAAATTTAGCTCTCGAACCATATATGATATATTTTTAATGTCAATCGATAATTTAGAATGTACATAAGGTCTATCTTTACGATCAAGAATT